>NZ_JXQS01000051.1:0-13196 GCF_000834565.1 Rhodococcus sp. MEB064 | reverse complement strand
GTGGGCATCGAAGAGATCCTCGAACTCGAACGCATCGAGAACGACATCTATCGCGGGAGCTCCATCCCCAGCCAACTGCAGCGGACATTCGGTGGCCAGGTGGCAGGGCAGTCGTTGGTATCGGCGGCCAAGACGGTGGACGTGTCGTTCCGGGTGCATTCGCTGCACGGATACTTCCTGCGCCCCGGAAACCCCAACGAACCGACGGTGTTCACGGTGGACCGTGTCCGCGACGGCCGTTCGTTCGCCACGCGGCGGGTCACCGGCGTCCAGGACGGCAAGGCGATCTTCACGATGTCGGCGTCGTTCCACGTCGAGGACGAGGGCATCGAGCATCAGGACCGCATGCCCGACGTGATGGGCCCCGAGGATCTCCCCGACGTCGCCGAGGACGAAGCGTTGCGGCAGAAGATGTTCTACAAGGAGTGGAATCGGTGGGACGTCCGTCTCGTGCCGCACGACAAGATCGCCCGCAGCTCGAATCTGGCGGCGCAGCAGCAGGTCTGGATCCGCTACCGGGATCCGCTCCCCGACGACCAGGTCTTCCACGTGTGCGCCCTGGCCTACATGTCGGACATGACACTGCTGGGCTCGGCGAAGGTCCCACACGAGGACGTCGCGACACAGACGGCCTCTCTCGACCATGCGCTGTGGTTCCTGCGGCCGTTCCGCGCCGACGAGTGGCTGCTCTACGACCAGACGTCCCCGTCAGCCGGCCTCGGCCGTGCGCTCACCCAGGGCAGGATCTACGACCGCGCCGGCCGCATGGTCGCCGCCGTCACGCAGGAGGGCCTGATGCGGTACGACCGCTCGGCGCAGCACACTCCCGGCCTCGAGACGACGCGGTGACCCGGCCCCTCATCGGAGTTCTCGCCCTGCAGGGCGACGTCCGTGAACACCTCGAGGCGCTGACCGCGTCGGGCGCGGACGCGGTGACGGTCCGTCGGCCGGAGGAACTGGCCGCCGTCGACGGTCTGGTGATCCCGGGTGGGGAATCGACCACCATGGGCAAACTGCTCCGCATCTTCGACCTCCTCGACCCCGTCAGGGAACGGCTCGCGGCAGGAATGCCGGCGTACGGCTCGTGCGCGGGGATGATCCTGCTGGCGTCCGACATCCTCGACACCACGGCCGACGCGGTGCACCTGGACGGACTCGACATGACGGTGCGTCGCAACGCCTTCGGCCGACAGGTCGACTCGTTCGAGACCGATCTCGCCATGACCGGCATCGACGGCGACCCGATCCGCGCCGTGTTCATCCGAGCTCCCTGGGTCGAGCGCGTCGGAGACGACGTCGAGGTCCTGGCCACGGTTCCGGACGGGCCCGCGGCCGGCCGCGTCGTCGCCGTCCGCCACGGAGCCGTGCTCGCGACGTCCTTCCACCCGGAGGTCACGGGAGACCGACGAGTGCACGCGCTGTTCGCCGACATGGTGCGGGAGCGAAGAACCCTGTCCACGCCCGCGTAAGCTAGGCACGTTCTCTGCCGGTACGAAAGGGGCTATTGCCGATGAGCGGCCACTCCAAATGGGCGACCACGAAGCACAAGAAGGCTGTCGTCGACGCCCGCCGATCGAAGTCCTTCGCCAAATTGGTGAAGAACATCGAGGTCGCCGCGCGCACGGGTGGTGGTGACCCCGTCGGTAACCCCACGTTGTACGACGCCATCCAGAAGGCGAAGAAGACCTCGGTCCCCAATGACAACATCGAGCGCGCACGCAAGCGCGGCGCCGGTGAAGAAGCGGGCGGAGCCGACTGGCAGACCATCATGTACGAGGGCTACGGCCCCAACGGTGTCGCCGTCCTCATCGAGTGCCTCACCGACAACCGCAACCGCGCGGCAGGCGAGGTCCGTGTCGCGATGACCCGCAACGGCGGCAACATGGCCGACCCGGGTTCCGTGTCGTACCTGTTCTCCCGCAAGGGCGTCGTCACGCTCGAGAAGAACGGCCAGTCCGAGGACGACGTCCTGATGGCCGTGCTCGACGCCGGCGCCGAGGAGGTCAACGACAACGGGGACACCTTCGAGGTGGTCTCCGAGCCGACCGACCTGGTGGCCGTGCGCACCGCGCTGCAGGAGGCGGGCATCGACTACGACTCCGCCGAGGCCAGTTTCCAGCCGTCGGTCAGCGTGCCCGTCGACGTCGACGGAGCGCGCAAGGTGTTCAAGCTGATCGACGCGCTCGAGGACAGCGACGACGTGCAGAACGTGTGGTCGAACGTCGATCTGTCCGACGAGGTGCTCGCGCAGCTCGACGAGGACTGACTCCAGCGCGCCGCACGCACACGCCCGCTTCTCGCCGCTAGGGTATCGAACAACAGTTCGTAGGTTGGTCGAATCCGGTGAGGGAGTGGGCGTTGCGTGTCATGGGAGTCGATCCGGGACTCACTCGGTGCGGGTTGAGCCTGGTCGAGTCCGGTGCCGGTAGGGCCGTCACCGCGCTCGACGTCGACGTGGTGCGTACTCCCTCGGACATGGACCTCGCCCAACGCCTGCTCCTGATCGCCGAGTCCGCCGAGTACTGGTTGGACACTCACAAGCCCACCGTGGTCGCGGTGGAGCGGGTGTTCTCCCAGAACAACGTGCGGACCGCCATGGGCACTGCCCAGGCCGGGGGAGTGATCGCGCTGGCCGCGGCCCGCCGGGGGATCCCCGTCGCCTTTCACACGCCGTCGGAAGTCAAGGCAGCTGTCACCGGGAACGGCACCGCCGACAAGGCACAGGTCACGGCCATGGTCACGCGCATCCTCGGGATGCAGCAGGCGCCGAGGCCTGCCGATGCCGCGGACGCTCTCGCGTTGGCCATCTGTCATTGCTGGCGCGCCCCGATGATGGCCCGGATGGCGGCCGCGGAGGCGCAGGCGGCCGCCGCGAAGGCGTCGTACGAGAAGAAACTGAAACAGCAACGCGCCGCGGTTCGCGCCGGCGCGAAGACGGGAGTGCAGCCGCGATGATCAGCTCGATACGAGGCGACGTCCTCGAGATCGCACTCGATCACGCCGTCGTCGAGGCGGCCGGCCTGGGTTACCGCGTCAACGCGACACCCGCGACACTTGCCGGCCTGACCCGCGGCGCCGAAGCACGCCTCGTCATCTCGATGATCGTCCGCGAGGACTCGATGACGCTGTACGGATTTGCCGACGCCACCTCGCGCGACCTCTTCGGCCTCCTGCAGACGGTGTCGGGCGTCGGTCCGCGCCTGGCGATGGCGGTGCTCGCGGTTCTCGAACCCGACGCGCTGCGTTCCGCGCTGACGGACGGCAACGTCACGGCGCTGATGCGAGTCCCCGGCATCGGCAAACGCGGCGCCGAGCGGCTCGTCGTAGAGTTGCGCGACAAGGTGGACGCCGTGGTGTCGGCACCAGGTGGGTCCTCGGTGTCCGGGCCGTCGGCCGGACCGGTGCGGGATCAGGTGGTCGAGGCACTGCTCGGTCTCGGCTTCCCCGCGAAGCAGGCAGAGCCTGCGGTGGACGCCGTGTTGGCGGAGGACCCGACGACGGGAACTGCGCAGGCATTGCGAGCGGCTCTGGTGAGTCTGGGTAGGTCGCGGTGACCGATCAGAACTGGACGGACGACGGTGACGAATCCCTGGTGACCGCGGAGGTCGTTCCCGACGACGGCGACCTCGATGCCAGCCTCCGCCCGAAGTCTCTCGACGACTTCATCGGGCAGCCCCGCGTGCGGGAACAGCTGCAACTCGTCCTGCAGGGGGCTACTCAGCGAGGCAGTACACCCGACCACATCCTCCTGTCCGGTCCGCCCGGACTGGGGAAGACCAGTATGGCGATGATCATCGCGGGGGAGCTCGGGTCCGCGCTGCGGCTCACCTCCGGTCCGGCGCTGGAGCGCGCCGGTGACCTCGCGGCCATGCTGAGCAATCTGGTCGAGGGCGACGTGTTGTTCATCGACGAGATCCATCGCATCGCACGGCCGGCAGAGGAGATGCTGTACCTGGCGATGGAGGACTTCCGGGTCGACGTCGTCGTCGGCAAGGGGCCCGGTGCGACGTCGATTCCGCTCGACGTCGCGCCATTCACCCTCGTCGGCGCCACCACCAGGTCGGGAGCTCTGACGGGGCCGCTGCGCGACCGCTTCGGCTTCACCGCACACATGGACTTCTACGACGCGCGCGAGCTCCAGCGCATCATCACCCGATCCGCCGGGATTCTCGGTGTGCGTGTCGACGTCGACGCGTCCGCCGAGATCGCGGGCCGTTCGAGGGGCACTCCGCGCATCGCCAACCGCCTACTCCGCCGCGTACGCGACTACGCGGAAGTACGCGCCGACGGAGTGGTGACCCTCGAGGTCGCACGGGCTGCTCTCGAGGTCTACGACGTCGACGAGCTCGGCCTGGACCGACTCGACCGCGCGGTCCTCGGCGCCCTGGTCCGCAGCTTCGGCGGCGGACCCGTCGGTGTCTCGACGTTGGCCGTCGCGGTCGGGGAGGAGCCCGCGACGGTCGAAGAGGTGTGCGAGCCGTATCTGGTCCGTGCCGGCATGATCGCCCGGACTCCGCGTGGGCGCGTGGCGACTGCCGCTGCCTGGGAGCGCATGGGTCTGACTCCTCCGCCGGACCTCGCGGTCGGCGGCATCTCCGTGCGGACGAACGAGCCGCAACGCACCCTTTTCGACGAGAGCTGACCGGCCACCTATCCCGTCGAATCGGACGAAACGGGTGCCTGACACGCCCGAGCTTCACGGCAGACGTGGCACACTGGGGGTTCCACGCCCCTCGATCAAGGATTGACGTCTCCGATGGAACTGCTGTTTCCGCTTCTCGTGCTCGCCCTGCTGGTCCCGATGTTTCTCGGCATGCGCCGTCAGAAGCGGGAGTTGGCCAAGACAGCCGAGCTGCAGGACTCGCTGGCCGTGGGTGACCGCGTTCTGACCACGTCCGGACTGCACGGACTGGTCGACGGGCTCACCGAGACGACCGTCGATCTCGAAGTCGCCCCCGGCATCATCACCACCTGGTCGCGTGCCGTCGTGCGCGAGGTTCTCCCCGACGAGGACGACGACGTGACCAGCGATGACGCGGCCGTCGACTACACCGACGACGCCGATGTGCAGAGCCGAGTCGACAGCCTGGAGACCGGTCTCGGATCGGCCGACACCGATCGTTCGCAGGCTCGCCTCACCAAGGATTGAGACAAAGCGGATTCACCGCCCCCGAGGTCGTCCTCGGGGGCGGTGCGTCGTTGTGGAGAGGGTACGGTCGGTCAGGCTTCGGCCGGTCCGTGTCGCTCGCGGCCCGCCCTCGTACGACCTAAGAAGCCGATCTACACCGAGCCGTAGTCCTCCAGCTGTCGTTCCACCCAGCCGGTCCGTCCCACTCAGGAGAAGTACTCACCGTGGCCCCATCCAGCGGATCCTCGTATCCGGTGCGGTATCTCGCCGTGTTCGGCGTCTTCATCGCCCTCGTGTACGTCCTGGTCTTTTTCACCGGTGACAAGTCCCCGACACCCAAGCTGGGTATCGACCTGCAGGGCGGCACGCGCGTGACGCTGACCGCCCGCACGCCGGACGGCAGCGCGCCGAGTCAGGACAGCCTCCGGCAGGCCCAGCAGATCATCGAGACCCGCGTGAACGGTCTGGGTGTCTCCGGGTCCGAGGTGGTCATCGACGGTCAGAACCTGGTCATCACGGTTCCCGGCGACGACAGCTCGCAGGCTCGCACTCTCGGCCAGACGGCCCGCCTCTACATCCGCCCGGTCATCACCTCGCAGGCGCCGACTCCGGCCGGCACGCCCGAGGCCCCGGTGGCGACGGATCCCGCCGCAGATCCGGCGGCGGCAGTTCCGGGAGCTGCAGATCCGGCGGCAGCCGACCCCGCCGCCGTCGATCCCGCGGCGCCCGCTCCGCAGAACCGACCCTTCCCCGCACAGGACCCCACCGACCCCGCTGCGCCGACCGACCCCGCAGCTCCGTCCGACCAGGACACCGGCTCGGAGCCGGGAACCGCGCCGACGGAAGGCTCCGCGGACGAGACCGCCGACGCGATCACCGAGGCGAAGGCGCTGCGTCAGAGCACCGACCCGGCCGTTCAGCAGACGGCGATGGCGACGATCGACTGCTCTGCTCCCGACCCGCTGCAGGGCAACGACGACCCGGCGCTGCCGCTGGTTGCCTGCTCCACGGACGGCACCGCCGTCTACGTCCTCGACGCGTCGATCATCGACGGTCAGCAGATCGCCGATGCCAGCTCGCAGTTCGACTCGCAGCAGTCGCGCAACGTGGTCTCGCTGAGCTTCACCACCGAGGGCGGTAACACCTGGGCCCAGTTCACCTCGGCCAACATCGGCAAGCAGGCCGCGTTCACGCTCGACTCGAAGGTCGTCAGCGCACCCGTCATCCAGGGCGCGACACCGGCCGGCAGTGCCACTCAGATCACCGGCAACTTCACGGCGGACAGTGCACGGGAGTTGGCCAACACCCTGAAGTACGGCTCGCTGCCTCTGTCCTTCGCCGCCTCGGAAGCCGAGACGGTCTCCGCGACGCTGGGCTTGGCGTCCCTGCAGGCCGGCCTCATCGCGGGCGCCATCGGTCTGGTGTTCGTCCTGCTCTACTGCCTCCTCTACTACCGCATGCTCGGCATCCTCACGGCGCTGTCGCTGGTGCTGTCCCTGGTCGCCATCTACGGCATCCTCGTGTTGCTCGGTCGATGGATTTCCTTCACGCTCGATCTCGCCGGCATCGCCGGTCTGATCATCGGTATCGGTATGACCGCCGACTCGTTCGTCGTGTTCTTCGAACGCATCAAGGACGAGATCCGCGAGGGTCGCAGCTTCCGCTCCGCCGTTCCGCGAGGGTGGGCCAGAGCGCGCCGGACGATCCTCTCCGGCAACGCGGTCAGCTTCATCGCCGCCGCCGTGCTGTACGTGCTCGCCGTCGGACAGGTTCGCGGGTTCGCCTTCACGCTCGGCCTGTCGACGCTGCTCGACATCGTCATCGTCATCCTGGTGACGTGGCCGCTGGTCAACCTCGCCTCGCGCACCGAGTTCTGGTCCAAGCCGTCCATCAACGGTCTGGGCGCGGTGCAGGAGATCGCGCGCGCCCGTAAGCGAGCAGCCGCCCAATCCACCCGTGAGACGGCTGCCGCCGGATCGAACAAGGAGGCCTGAGTCATGGCCGACACCACCACCGACACCACGCCCGACACCGCACCGGACACTGCCGAGGGCGGGCGCGGCATCCTCTCGCGCCTCTACACCGGCACCGGAGCGTTCGACATCATCGGACGCCGACGCCTCTGGTACGGCATCACCGCGGCGTTCGTCCTGGTCTCGCTGCTGTCGATCCTGGTCAGAGGATTCACCCTCGGTATCGATTTCGAGGGCGGCACCAGGGTGCAGTTCCCCGCGCCGAACGGGGGTGTGGACACCGCTCAGGTCGAGCAGATCTACACCGAGACGCTGGGCCAGGACGCCGTCGCCGTGCAGACGGTGGGCACCGGATCCGGCGCCACCGTCCAGATCCGCTCGGAGGCGCTGGACCCCGGTCAGGCGTCGTCGCTGCAGAGCGCGCTGTTCGATGCGTACTCGCCGACCAACGCGGAGGGCGAGACGACGCGAGACGCGATCTCCTTCACCGACGTCAGTGAGACCTGGGGTTCCCAGATCACGAACAAGGCGCTGATCGCGCTGGTGGTCTTCCTGGTCATCGTCAGCATCTACATCGCCGTTCGCTACGAGCGGGACATGGCCCTCGCCGGTATCGCGGCGTTGTTCTTCGACATCTTCGTCACCGCCGGCGTGTACTCGCTGGTGGGATTCGAGGTCACGCCTGCCACGGTGATCGGCCTCCTCACGATTCTCGGATTCTCGCTGTACGACTCGGTGGTCGTCTTCGACAAGGTCGAGGAGAACACCCGGGGCATCCTGCACCTGAACCGGCGCACGTACGCCGAGCAGGCGAACCTCGCGGTCAACCAGACGTTGATGAGGTCGATCAACACGACGGTGATCAGCGTGCTCCCCGTGATCGCGCTCATCGTGATCGCGGTGTGGCTGCTGGGAGTCGGAACCCTCAAGGATCTCGCGCTGGTGCAGCTCGTGGGCATCATCATCGGCGCGTACTCGTCCATCTTCTTCGCGACGCCCCTCGTGGTCACGCTCAAGGAGAAGTGGGGACCGGTCGCCGCACATACCAAGAAGGTGCTGGCCAAGCGCGAGGGCGTCGCCCGTCCCGCCGGAGAGCGCGTCGCCGCGGGCGCCGCGGCGTCCCCGGTGGCGGCCCGTCCCGCACGGACACCGGCCGCAGCGCCCCGAGCGGGCGCGCGACCGACAGGTAAGCGCGGCAAGCGGAGGAGCTGACATGGGTGGGTCGACGCTCTCCAGAACCGGGATCGCTGCAGTGGCACTCGCCGCGGTCGCGGGATCGACGCTCGTGGCGTGCAGTTCCGAGGACACCCGGATTCCGTCCATCGGGTACGCCGTCGACAACACGATCTCGACCTACAACGGCGGGACGACGGAGGGCTCGTCCTCCGGCGCGGTGCAGGCGTTCGCGCGCGTGCTCCCCGGCTTCAGCGTCACGGCGCCCAGCGGAGGCGCGGTGAGCGACACCGACATCGGCACAGCCGTCGAGGTTCCCGGTGAGCAGCAGGTCATCACGTACACCATCGCCGCGCCCGCCGTGTGGTCCGACGGGGTGCCGATGACCTGCGACGACATGGTTCTCGCCTGGGCGGCGCGCAGCGGCCGGACGGACGTCGCCGGTGCGCCGGTCTTCGACGCCGCCTCCACGGCCGGATACGCCGACATCGAGCGGATCGACTGCGCGCCCGCCGACAAGGTCGCCACCGTGACGTTCCGATCCGGCCGCAGCTACGTCGACTGGCGGTCCCTCTTCGGGGCCGGGTCGATGATGCCCGCTCATGTGGCTGCCCGGATCGCAGGAGTGCCCGACATCGTCGGCACTCTGGCCGGAGGTGACCAGGAGGCTCTCGGCCGCGTCGGCGCAGCGTGGAACACGGCGTGGACCCTCACGTCGGCACCCTCCGGGGAGCCCGGAACGCTCGATCCCGCAGTCTTCGTCTCCGCCGGACCGTTCCGTGTCGACGCCTATTCCGTCGACGACGGCCTGGTCCTGGTGCCGAACGAGAAATGGTGGGGAATCCCCGCCGGTACCGATCGCATCGTGGTCTGGCCCAAGGGAGCCGACATCGCGGCCAAGGCGGCGTCGGGCGACATCGAGGTGGTCGACGCCGACGGCGGCACGGCCACCCCGGACGGGTTCACCGCGACCTCGCAGCCGTCGTTCGGAATCGAACAATTGGTGATGGCGACGACGGGTGTCTTCGCCGATCCCGCAGCTCGTCGCGCCTTCGCGGCGTGCGTTCCCCGCGGCGACCTCTTCGCGCAGCACGGGCACCCCGGGTACGAGCAGGCGACCGGGAGGGGATCGAGCATCGTCGACAGTCGGACGACCCTCCCTGCCACACTGGCGTACCGGACGGTGGCGGGCACTGCCGCGGAGCGATACCGCGCACCCGACGTCGCCGGTGTCACGGCCGGTCTCGCCGAGGCGGGCCTCACCGATCCGGTGGTCCGCATCGGCTACCTCGGACCCGACACCCGACGCGCTGCCGTCGTCGCGCAGATCGCTGCCGCGTGCGCACCGATGGGTATCGACGTCGTCGACTCGGCATCGGCGACGTTCACGCCCGCCGCTCTGCGCGCGGGCCAGGTCGATGTGGTGTTGGCGTCGACGGCCGGTCAGGCGGGCGCGACCGGAACGTCGTCCGCGGACCCAGCACGCTTCGCGCTTCGCGGAGGCCAGGGAGTCAACGTCGGCGGATACGCCAACCCCAGGATCGATCAATTGGTCGACCAGCTCGCGGTCGACCAGTCCGACGCGACAGTGTTGTCCGCTGCGGTCGAGGCCGAGAACATCCTGTGGACGGACATGCCGTCACTGCCTCTCTACAACGCTCCGAGAGTCACGGCCGTGGCGTCGGGAATGCGCGGTGTCGAGTCGAATCCGACCGTCGCCGGCGCGGGATGGAACATGGACAAATGGATACTGGTCGGATGAGTGACAACGCGATCGTGGACGAGGCCGGGGCGGACGTCGTCGCACGGCTCACCCGCTGGGCGGACGACTTCCCCGAGCCGGGTGTCCGCTTCGCCGACCTGACGCCCGTGTTCGCCGATGCCCGGGGTCTGCGCACAGTCATCGACGCGTTGGCCGAGGCCGGTCGCGACGTCGATGCCGTTGCCGGGATCGATGCCCGTGGATTCCTTCTCGGTGCGGGCGTCGCGTTGGCGTTGGGCACCGGAGTGATCGCGGTGCGCAAGGCCGGCAAGCTGCCTCCGCCGGTCCACCACCAGGCGTACGAGCTGGAGTACGGCACCGCCGAGCTGGAGATCTCCGCGGAGGGCATCGACCTCGACGGGCGACGCATTCTGATCGTGGACGACGTTCTCGCTACCGGTGGCACCCTCGAGGCGGCCGCCGAACTGCTCACCCGGTGCGGCGCGATAGTCGTCGGTGCAGCGGTGGTTCTCGAGGTGGAAGTTCTGGGGGGTCGCGCGCGTTGGAAGCATGGTCCCCTGACCACGCTCGGCGTGGTCTGACCAGTCCCGCTCGAGACGAAATACGACCGTGCCCGGTGCACGGCTGTGCCGACGGCTAAAGTTTCAGTCGAGCAGCTGAGGAGGTGTCGACCATGACGCGTTACATCGGTCCTACCGCGCCGGAGTCCCACGCCCCCGATCCCGACGCCGCGGTTCCCGACGTCCCGGTTCCCGATGTCCCGGTTCCCAGTGGCTCCGGTTCCACTGCGCCCGTGCCGTCCGTCCCGATCGAGGACGCCGCGGCTGCGCCCGTCGAGCAGCCCGAAGCGAGCGTCACGCCGACCGCGCCGTCGTCTGCATCCAGGCGAGTGCGCGCACGCCTGGCACGACGCATCACCGCGCAGCGCAACACCGCGGTCAAACCGGTGCTCGAGCCGTTGGCCGGCACTCACCGCACCCTCTATCCGAAGGCGGACCTCGGCCTGCTGCAGCGTGCCTACGACGTGGCCGACGAGCGTCACGCGACTCAGATGCGCAAGTCGGGCGATCCGTACATCACGCATCCGCTGGCCGTCGCCAACATCCTGGCCGAGCTGGGAATGGACACCACCACTCTGGTCGCCGCCCTGCTCCACGACACCGTCGAGGACACCGGGTACTCGCTGGAGCAGTTGCGCGCCGAGTTCGGTGACGAGGTCGCTCATCTGGTCGACGGCGTCACCAAACTGGACAAGGTTGCGCTGGGAACTGCGGCCGAGGGCGAGACCATCCGCAAGATGATCATCGCGATGGCGCGTGATCCGCGGGTTCTGGTCATCAAGGTCGCGGATCGTCTCCACAACATGCGCACGATGCGTTTCCTGCCCCCGGAGAAGCAGGCACGCAAGGCCAAGGAGACTCTCGAAGTCATTGCGCCCCTTGCTCATCGACTAGGGATGGCGACGGTCAAATGGGAGCTCGAGGACTTGGCGTTCGCCATCCTGCATCCCAAGAAGTACGACGAGATCGTCCGTTTGGTCGCCGACCGCGCACCGTCACGCGACACGTATCTGGCCAAGGTGCGCGCGGAGATCAATGCGACGCTGTCCGCGTCCCGGATCAGCGCCGTCGTCGAGGGGCGTCCGAAGCACTACTGGTCGATCTATCAGAAGATGATCGTCAAGGGTCGCGACTTCGACGACATCCACGACCTGGTCGGGGTGCGAATCCTGTGCGACGAGATCCGGGACTGCTACGCCGCCGTCGGCGTCGTGCACTCGCTGTGGCAGCCGATGGCCGGTCGGTTCAAGGACTACATCGCGCAGCCGCGCTACGGGGTCTACCAGTCGCTGCACACCACGGTCGTCGGCCCCGAGGGCAAGCCGCTCGAGGTGCAGATCCGTACGCGCGACATGCACCGCACCGCCGAGTTCGGCATCGCGGCGCACTGGCGCTACAAGGAGACCAAGGGTCGCCACTCCGGTGACGCCACCGAGCTCGACGACATGGCGTGGATGCGCCAGTTGCTCGACTGGCAGCGTGAAGCCGCCGACCCTGGGGAGTTCCTCGAGTCGCTACGCTACGACCTCGCGGTCAAGGAGATCTTCGTCTTCACCCCGAAGGGTGATGTCGTGACACTGCCCGCCGGGTCGTGTCCGGTGGACTTCGCGTACGCCGTCCACACCGAGGTGGGTAACCGCTGCATCGGCGCTCGCGTCAACGGACGGCTCGTCGCGCTGGAACGCCAACTCGAGAACGGCGAGGTCGTCGAGGTCTTCACCTCGAAGGCCATGACAGCCGGACCGAGTCGCGACTGGGCCACGTTCGTCGCATCGCCGCGCGCCAAGACGAAGATCCGTCAGTGGTTCGCGAAGGAGCGCCGCGAGGAAGCCCTCGAGGCCGGCAAGGACGCCATCGCCAAGGAGGTGCGGCGCGGAGGACTGCCGTTGCAGCGCCTGATGAACGGCGAGTCCATGTCGGCTATCGCTCACGAACTCCGGTACGTCGACGTGTCCGCTCTGTACACGGCGGTCGGTGAGAACCACGTCTCGGCGCAGCACGTGGTGCAACGGCTCGTCGCGCATCTCGGAGGCGTCGGCGACGTCGAAGAAGAGCTGGCAGAACGCTCCACACCGTCGACGATTCCGACGCGTCCCCGGCGTGTCGGTGACGCCGGTGTCATGGTGTCGGGCGCGGAGGGCGTCGTCGCCAAGTTGGCGAAATGCTGTACCCCGGTGCCGGGCGACGACATCATGGGCTTCGTGACGCGCGGCGGCTCCGTCAGCGTGCACCGCACCGACTGCACCAACGCAGGATCGTTGCAACAGCAGTCGGAACGACTCATCGAGGTCGAATGGGCCCCGTCACCGTCGTCGGTCTTCCTCGTCGCGATCCAGATCGAGGCGCTGGACCGTCACCGCCTGCTGTCGGACGTCACGAAGGCGCTCGCGGACGAGAAGGTCAACATCCTGTCGGCGTCGGTCACCACGTCCGGTGATCGAGTGGCCATCTCCAAGTTCACCTTCGAGATGGGCGATCCCAAGCACCTGGGGCACGTGCTCAACGTGGTCCGCAACGTCGAGGGTGTCTACGACGTGTATCGCCTGACCTCGGCTGCCTAGAACTCGACATCCCCCCGCGAGTACGTCCACAGTGTCGTGATCCCGTACGGAATCACGACACTGTCGGCGTACTCGCGG
>NZ_JXQS01000050.1:0-800 GCF_000834565.1 Rhodococcus sp. MEB064 | reverse complement strand
GTCGTGATGCGGCACTGCATCGCCGCACCCCGGATCCGGATGTCCTCCTGCCGCAACCCCAGATCCTCGAGTGACTCCCCCGAGGCGATCCGCAACTGCGACTGCACCAGGTCGACATCGGTGATCTCCTCGGTCACCGTGTGCTCGACCTGGATCCGCGGATTCATCTCGATGAACACATGATTACCGTCCCGGTCCACCAGGAACTCCACCGTGCCCGCACACGAGTACCCGATCTTCCGCGCGAACGCCACAGCGTCACTGCACAACCGGGCCCGCAGCTCGTCCGAGATGTTCGGCGCCGGCGCCAGCTCCACCACCTTCTGGTGACGGCGCTGCACCGAGCAGTCACGCTCGAACAGATGCATCACATTGCCGAACGTGTCCGCGAGAATCTGCACCTCGATGTGCCGCGGCTCGACCACCGCCTGCTCCAGGAACACCGTCGCATCACCGAACGCCGACTCCGCCTCCCGCGCCGCCGCCTCGATCGCCGCACGCAACCCCGACGGCTCCGCAACCCGCCGCATACCGCGGCCACCGCCGCCCGCGACCGCTTTGACGAACACCGGGAACGTCATCGACTCCGACGCCGCCACCAACGCATCGACGTCCGTCGACGGTTCCGACGACGCCAACACCGGCAACCCGGCATCCTTCGCCGCCGCGATCGCCCGCGCCTTGTTCCCCGTCAGCTCCAGCACCTGCGCCGACGGACCCACGAACGTGATCCCCGCCTCCGCGCACCCCGCCGCCAACTCCGGATTCTCCGACAAGAACCCGTACCCCGGATAGATCGC
>NZ_JXQS01000005.1:0-102641 GCF_000834565.1 Rhodococcus sp. MEB064 | reverse complement strand
GTAGATCTCGGCGGCAGCCGACACCGTCACGTCGATGGTGACGGGGTTCGCGGGGTCTGCGTCGCGGCCCGGTCCCGAACTGCAGGCGGTCAGTCCGACGGTCAGTCCGAGTACCGCCAGGAGCGGCGCGACTCTGCGTCTGTACATCTGTTCCTCGCTGGCTGGTCGATGTAGTGACGGACCACGAGAGGCGTCTCCGACGCCTGATCCGTTCGGTTGCAGTGCGGTTGGTGATCCACGCAACACCGACTTTACGGGATACATACGATGATTGACAGCGTTCGTGGTGATTTGTCACCCGCGATTCCGACAATTACCGCTCAATCATCTGATGTATGACGGCCAGGGCGTCGCTCGTGCCAATCGGTCGCGCCCTGATACCGCACCCCGGCCTCGAAGAGCACACTCTCTCGACCTCGCGCAGCGGTGAGCTGAGCACCGACCGGCATCCCCGACAGTGGGTGGAACCCCACCGGCAGCGCGAGAGTCGGTCCGTCGTGCAACGACCACGGATAGGTGAACTGACCCATCCGTCGAGACAGGGCAACCACGCCGTCACCGCCGGCGAGGGGCGGCACGTCCACGGGCATCGTCGGGGTCAGCACCAGGTCGACGTCCTCGAGGACCGGACGCAGCAGGGCTCGGAACCGTTCGCCCGCCTCGTGCGCCGCGGCGCGATCCTCGTCGGTGATGCCGAGCCCCAGCATGATTCGTTCTCTGGTCGCCGCCTGGAACAGGGACGGTTGCGTACGCAGCCTCGCTCGATGGTGACGCGCGAGATCGCTGTAGACGATCGTGTAGACGATGTCCTGGGCGTCGGCCGCGAAGGGCAGCGACACGGGAACGATCGTCACGTCCAGCTCGGCGAACAGGCTCACGGCGTTTCGGACGGTACGGGCCACACCCTCGTCCACGTCGGCGCAGATGAACACGTCCGGCACTCCGACACGGACTGTGCCCGTGACGTTCTCGGTCGAGCGGGAGGACAGTGCGTCGAACAGGGCGGCCACCTCCCCGACCGTGCGCGCCATCGGGCCCACCGTGTCGAACTCCTCGCTGACCGGGTGAACACCGGCCGTGCTGATCGACCCTCTACTCGGACGCAGGCCGGTGACACCGCATGCGGCGGCGGGGAGTCGGACCGAACCGCCGGTGTCGGTACCCAGCGCGGCGTCCACGATTCCGGCCGCGACGGCGATACCTGAGCCTCCGCTGGAGCCACCCGGAACCCGGCCGAGGTCCCACGGGTTACGTGACGGCCCCGCGGCCGAGTTCTGCGAGGTCACGCCGACGGCGAACTCGGCCATGTTCAGTTTCGCGGTCACCCGAGCGCCGGCCGCACGTAGGCGTGTCACCACGTCCGCGTCGTGGTCCGCCCGGTGGTCGGCGAAGTAGGCCGAGGCACAGGTGGTCTCGATGCCGGAGACATCGATGTTGTCCTTGACCCCGACGGTTTTCCCGGAGAGAGGCCCCTCGCCGGCCGGGGGTGCATCGATCCATCGGATGACACTCCCCAACCGAAGGTCGAGAGCGAGCGGGGACAGGTCCGGTGTCTCACCGGCCTGTCCCCCACTCTCGGTCAGGCTGCGCTCCGCGCTCGCAGCTCCGCCGTCGCGTCCTCGTCGACGGTCCACGATGCGGTGTTCACGACCACACCGTAATCGCGTCGCGCGTCCTCCTCGGTGAGGTACTCGTCCCAGACGTCGCTCAACACCTGGAACGGGTCCCGCTCGAAGGGATCGCCGAAGCCGCCACCGGACGGGAGCTTGATTTCCAGGGTCTCACCGGCACGGATTGTCTCCTGGGTCACCTTGGAGTAGAGCACCTCCTCGCGGTCGGTCCCGGCGTTACGAGTGAACGCACCCGAGACGCCCTGGTGCCCACCGAGTGCTCCCGCCGGCGGATCCGAGCGGTTGTCCGCCTCGGAGCCCAGGAACGTGTCGGTCTCCATCAACCACTTGCGCACGCTGCCGATACCGCCACGCCACTTGCCGGGAGCCGGTGCCTCGTCGCGCAGCTCGTATCGCAGCGCCCGCATGGCGTGGTTGAGCTCGAGCTCCTCGATGGGGTTGTTGCGGGTGTTGGCCATCAGCGCGTCGACGGCGTCCATGCCGTCCTTGCCGTTGCGGCCGCCGTACGACCCCTCGTTGATCTCGATGTACACCCAGTACGACTCGCCGTCGGGCGCGATTCCGGAGTATGCGATGGCACACAGCGCCGCGGACGATCCTGCGATCGCATGGTCCGGAAGGACCGGTGCGAGAGCGAGATTGATCGAGTCGAACACCCGGTTCACCTGAGAGAAACGCGCGAAGCACGACGCCGGGAAGTCCGGGTTGAAGATGGTGCCCTCGGGTGCGTACGCCTTGACGGGTCGGAAGCAGCCGTCGTTCTGCGGAACGAAGTCCTCGGTGAGGTCCTCGTCCAACAGAATGGTCCGGATCGCCGAGACCGCGACCGGGAGGACCGACCCCTCGAAGGGGACGTTGAAGGCGGTGGGGACCTGACTGTTCGAGCCGGTGAGGTCGATCAGGATGTCCTCCCCCTCGACCTGCACGCGTACGGCCACCTTCAGCGGCTCGTCGCGGTTCTTGCCGTCGTCGTCGAGGTAGCCGATCGGTGCCTCGTAGCTGCCGTCGGGAATCTCGCGGATCTTGGCACGCAGCATGGACTCCGAGTAGTCCATCCACCGTTCGCCCGCACTCATGACGGTGTCGAGACCGTACTTCTCGAGCAGCTCCGTGAAGCGCTTCTCGCCGATCCGCGAGCACGCGATCAGGGCCTCGAGGTCGCCACGGTTCTGCTCGGGGGTGCGGACGTTGTCGAGAATGTGCTGGATGAGGTAGTCGTTGCGGACGCCCGCCTGGTAGATCTTCATCGAGTCCATGAGCTTGCCCTCGGCCCACACGTCGACGACGTCCATGCACAGTCCGGGGAAGTTGCCGCCCACGTCGGAGACGTGGCCGGTGCAGCCCGCGAAGCCGATGTGTTCGCCCTGCCAGAAGATCGGGATGATGACGCCGTAGTCCGGCGAGTGTGCGGCGCCGTGGTACGGATGGTTGTGCAGGATCACGTCACCCGGTTCGTACGTTCCCGCAAGCCTGCGGTTGACACCCCGAATGTAGGCGGGGATCGAACCGCAGTGCATCGGTGTGGAATCCGACTCGCACAGCTCACGCCCGTTGATGTCGAAGATGCCGGCGCCGAGGTCCTCCGACTCGCGGATGAGGCTGGAGTACGCCATCCGGTAGAGCACCTGGGCCATCTCCTTGGCCATCGACTGCAGAGCACCGCCGATCACCCGGAGCGTGATCGGATCGACCTCCACGTCGTTCCACGTGCGCGTGGAGTCACCCGCCAACGAAACTCCGGTGGTGGGCATCAGCGTCTTGCTCATGCGAGGTTCCTCTCGATGATGATGTGGCCGACGGCGTCGACGGTGGCGTGCTGATTCATTCCGACGATGGTGGTCGAGTCGAACTGCTCGACGATGGCGGGTCCGTCGAACCTGTTGCCCGCCAGCAGGAGAGATCGCTCGTACACCGGGGTCTCGACCCATTCGGGCTTCGCGGTGTCGTCCTTCCAGAAGAGCGCGCGGGCCGTGGTCTTGATCGCGGCGGAGGCGTCGGCGGTGCCCTTCTCGATGTCGGCGATGCGCACGTGAGGCACCGCACCGACTCCCGTGACACGGACGTTGATCAGCTGCACGGGCTTGTCGTCGAAGCGCTGGGAGTACGTGCGCCCGTGCGCCTCGTGGAAGGCCTCGGCCGTCGTCTTCACCCAGACGTCGTCGATCTCGCCGTCGGGTGCCTGCACGCGGAGCTCGTACCCTTGCCCCACGTAGCGGCAGTCGACGCTGCGCTCGAGCGAGATGTTCTCCGGTGCAACCCCGTCCGCCCGCAACTGGGCCACTGCCTGCTCGGACAGCCGCTCGACCTGCTGACGCAGCAGCTCGATGTCCGGGTCGGCCGACGAGGTCCACACCGTGGTGGGCTCCTCGTAGCGGATGTCGGTGGTGAGCAGACCGACCGCCGACGTGATGCCGGGGTGGCCGGGCACGATGACGCGCGGGATACCGAGCTGATCGGCGATCTGCCACGCGAACAGCGGCCCTGCTCCACCTTCCGCGATGAGGGAGAAGTCGCGGGGGTCGTACCCCTTGCGCACCGAGTGCAGGCTGATGGCTTCCGTCATGGAGTGCGCGAGGATCTTGAAGATGCCCATCGCCGCCTCGTCGAGAGGCGCGTCCAGCTTGTCGGCGATGTGGGTCTGGATGGCGGTGCGGGCGAGTTCCGGCTGTACCCGCATGGTGCCGGACAGGAAACTGTTCTCGCGCAGCCACCCCATCATGACCATCGCGTCGGTCGAGGTCGGCTCGGTACCGCCGTGGCCGTAGCACGCAGGTCCGGGAACGGCACCGGCGCTGCGCGGTCCGACGCGGAACATGCCGCCGTCGTCGACCACCGCGATGGAGCCACCGCCGGCGCCGATGGTGTCGACCTCCGCCATCGGCACCATCGCGTGGTAATCGCCGATGCGAGTGTCCAGGAGGTGCTTCATCCGCAGTGCGCCGTCGGGCGCCACTCCCACGTCCGCCGAGGTGCCGCCGACGTCGAGGGTGATGACGCTCGGGAAGCCCGACGCCTTGCCGATGGCGCAGCCGCCGAGGAGACCGGCGACCACGCCGCTGGTCAGCAGTGACACGGGGATCTCACTGGCGCTCCGGGAGGTGACCAGTCCGCCGGCGGAGGTCATGAGGTGCACGTCCTCGCCGACCTGTGCCGCGCTCGCCTTCTGTGCGAGGTTCTCGATGTACTGCGACGTCTTCGGCCCGATGAACGCATTGAGCGCGGCGGTGGAGAAGCGCTCGTACTCGCGGTACTGCGGAGCGACCTCGCTGGACAGCGACACGAAGACGCCGGGGAACTCCTCGGCGATGATCGCCTTGACCCGCTGCTCGTGGGTCGGGTTGCGGTACGAGTGCAGAAAGGCGACGGCGATGGCGTCGACGCCTCGCTCGCGCAGGAGCCGAACCTGTTCCCGCACAGCATCTTCGTCCAGGGGTGTCAGGACCGCGCCGGAGGCGTCGATACGCTCCGGAACGACGCGCCGGTTCCGCCGCGGTACCAGTTGCCACTTCTGCCACGGCAGATCCTGGTAGTTGGAGTAGTTGAGGGGTCGCTTCTTGCGTGCGATGTGCAGGAGGTCGCGGAACCCCTCCGTCGTGATCATTCCGACGTCGCACCCGTTGTGCTCGAGGACGATGTTGGTGGCCACCGTCGTGCCGTGGAAGAACATGTCGATCTCGGCCGGGTCGATTCCAGCCCGCTCGGCCAGGACAGCGATGCCGTCCATCGTGCCGATCGAGGGATCGTGGTTGGTCGACGGCGTCTTGTGCACCACCACGGTGCCGTCGTCGTCCCACAACACGAGGTCGGTGAAGGTTCCACCGACGTCGACTCCGATTCGTTTCATGTGCCATCCAATTCTGTCGGCTCTCACGTGGGGAGCAGGAGTGGGACGACCGGGACGCGTCGCTGCAGTCCGGGAGTCCGTGCGGGGTCTCTGTACACCCTGCGAAGGTGACCCGAGTCATAGTGCGCCACCCCGTGCCCGAAAGCAATACCTCTGATGTTTCGGGCAGGTGAAGCGTTGTCACGCACCCTTCGGGCCAGTTCGACGGCATTCGACACCCTAAACAGCCGATGTATCACCGAGGTGACCATCTTCCGATGCCACTGCTCACCGCAGTCGCTCGCGCTACGCTCGTGCTGTTCCGCCACCGTCGCCCCACGTGATCGCCCGTCGTCACGAGCCGGACGACCGACCGAGAGGCCCGCCTCAGTGCCCGAATCCTCGACCGCCGATCCGAGCGCCAAGAGCACGCCGGCCTACGCCGCACTCGCGACACGACTGCGCGACCGCATCCTGTCGGGCGAACTGCAGCCGGGTGAGCGCCTCCCCAGCGATACGGAACTGACGGCGGAGTTCGGCGTCGGCCGGAGCACCATCCGCGAAGCCCTACGGTCGTTGGCGAGCCAGAATTTGATCCTCACCACTCGCGGCGTCACGGGCGGCAGCTTCGTGGCGGTGCCCAGCGTCGGCCACATCAGCGAGCACCTCGAAACCGGTGTCGCGCTCATGACCACGGCCGATGCCGTCACTGTCGACCAGCTGATGGAGGTACGCAACCTCATGGAGGTGCCTGCGGCGGGCATGGCCGCCTTCCGCCGCACCGAGGACCACCTCGATCAACTGCGCGCCTCGATCTTCGATCCCACCGACGCCCAGGGGCCGGAGACCTTCGTCAAGAACCAGGAGTTCCACCTCGTCCTGCTGCGCGCTGCGCAGAATCCCCTGCTCGAACTCATCACGGCACCGGTGTTCCGGGTGCTGTCGAAGCGATTCGGTCGTGATCACGCGCCGGAGGGCTTCTGGCAGTGCGTCGACCATGACCATCGGGCGATTCTCGACGTCGTCGCCGCGGGCGACTCGATGTCCGCGATGGACATGATGCGTCGCCACCTCGACCATCTGGGCGGCTCCTACCGACAGATGGACAAGCTGCGCACCCAGTAGCACCAAACATCTGCTCTTTCCTCAGAATCGACCGCATCGGATCCTGCAGATCCGGTCAGATCTCCCCCTTGACGGTCTAATCATCTGATGTTTATGGTTCAGGTGCAGGCTTCGCCGACCGACACAGGGAGACACCGTGGCAGTCCATCCGGCCGTTCTAGGGCGCTTCTTCGAGGATTACGTGGTGGGTGACGTCTACCAGCACCCTCTGGGACGCACCGTCTCGCAGGCCGACAACACGTGGATCACGCTGCTGTCGATGAACACGAACCAGAACCACTTCAACGCACATCTCGCGGCGCAGAACCCGATCACCGAGGGGCGCGTCATCGTGAACTCGGGCTTCACGGTTGCGGTGATTCTCGGCATCTCCGTACTCGACATGAGCCAGAACGCGATCTCCAATCTCGCGTTCACCGACATCAAGATGTCTCATCCCGTGTACGAGGGCGACACGCTGTACGCCGAAAGCATCTGCACGGGCCTGCGACTCTCCGAGTCCCGCCCCTATGCCGGCATCGTCTCGATGATCACCCGTGGCCTCAATCAGGATGGCGTGGAGGTCATCTCGTGGAAGCGCTCCGTCATGGTGGCGACGCGAGAGAGCGGCATCGGCCAGAACTACTTCCCGGAGGCGCAGAGCGGTCCGCTGCAGCTGCCGTCCGACACGAAAGGCGACGCACGATGAAACCACTCGAGGATGTCCGCATCATCTCGCTGGAACAGTACGGCGCAGGCCCGTTCGGCAGTCTTCACCTCGCCGACCTCGGTGCCGACGTCATCAAGATCGAGGACCCCAACGTCGGCGGTGACGTCGGCCGGTACGTGCCGCCGTTCAACGAGGGCGAGGACTCGCTCTTCTTCGAGACGTTCAACCGCAACAAACGCAGTCTGTCGCTCGATCTCTCCACACCCGCCGGGCGCTCCGTCTTCGAGGACCTCGTGAAGTCCAGCGACGCAGTCTATTCGAACCTGCGCGGTGACGTTCCCGCCAAGATCGGCATCACGTACGACGATCTCAAGCACCTCAACCCCGCTATCGTCTGCTGCAGCCTGACCGGGTTCGGTATGACCGGTCCGCGCGCGAAGGAACCAGGTTACGACTACATCCTGCAGGGACTCGCGGGCTGGATGAGCGTCACCGGTGATCCCGACGGCCCACCCACCAAATCCGGTCTCTCGCTGGTGGACTACTCGGGCGGGTTCGTCGCCGCGATCAGCCTGCTCTCCGGTCTGCACGCCGCGCGGCGTGACGGTGTCGGCGGGGACTGCGACGTGTCGCTGTACGACACCGCGATGTCGCTGTTGACGTACCCCGCGACGTGGCATCTCAACGCGGGTTTCGAGCCGGTGCGAACCAAGAATTCGGCCCACCCGTCGCTGGTCCCGTTCCAGGCCTTCGAGGCCACGGACGGCTGGCTCATCGTCGGCTGCGCCAAGGAGAAGTTCTGGGAACGGCTCGTCGTCGCCATCGGCCGACCCGATCTCGGCGCCGATCCTCGCTTCGCAAGCTTTTCCCTGCGGGGGCAGAACAAGGACGTTCTGCTGCCGATGTTGGAGGACGTGTTCGCGACCGACACCGTCGCACATTGGTTGTCGCTGCTGGGCCCGGCAGGCGTTCCGTCCGGACCGATCAACGACGTGGCGCACGCGCTCACCGAACCCCACACGCTCGCACGCAATCTCATCGTCGAGACCGAGCACCCGGTGTACGACACGGTGCGCCAACTCGCCTCCCCCGTCAACTTCGGGCCGCAGCGTCCCGAATACCGACGTGCACCGCAGCGCGGGGAGAACCTCGAGGAGATTGTGGCCGAACTCGGCTACGACGAGGAGACCATCGCCACCCTGCGCCGTAGCGGCGCCTTCGGCGAGGTGACGGCCGAGGCACACGCGTGACCTCGACCGTGCTGACCGAGTGGGCGACGGGAGTCACACTCGACGATGTGCCGCCGGCCGTGCGGCACGCGACCGCTCGTCACCTGCTCGATTCGGTGGGTACCGCGGTGGCCGCGCAGCGTCTGGGCCACGGACGCGCCGCCTGGACCGTCGCCGACGGTCTCGGCGGCCCTCCCGAGGCCCGCCCGTTGACGGGTAACCGAGCACTGTCCGCACCCGCCGCCGCCCTGGCCACCGGCGTTCTGGTGCACGCGCTCGACTTCGACGACACGCACGCCGGCGCGCTGGTCCACGCCACCGCCGTCACCCTGCCGGCAGCCTTCGCCGTCGGCCAGCAGACCCACGCCACCGGTGCCGAGGTACTCACCGCCGCGACACTCGGCCTCGAGACGGCCTGCCGGCTGGGCGCTGTCAGTCCCCACGGTTTCCACGCTCGGGGAATCCACGCGACCGCGGCGGTGGGCCCGCTCGCTACGGCCGTCGTCGCCGGTCGACTCGGAAAGTTCGACAGCCAGACCCTGGTCAACGCTCTCGGCATCGCTGGATCGTCGAGCTCAGGCCTGCTCGAATTCCTCGACACCGATGCCGACACCAAAGCGCTGCACCCTGGCACGGCCAGCTTCAACGGCATCCTGGCCACCCGCCTCGCAGCCGCCGGCGCCACCGGACCGGGCTCCGTGTTGGAAGGGCGACGGGGTATCTATGCGGCACTCACCGATCGACCCGTCGACCTGACCGTTCTGACCGACGATCTCGGAACCCGCTGGGAAGCACTGGGGATCGGCATCAAGCCGTACCCCAGTTGCCAGCTGATGCACGTCACCCTCGACGCGGTGTCCGCCGCTGTCGCGGGCCACGACATCCACATCGACGACATCCGTGACATCGAGGTGCTGGTCCACCCGGACTCCACCCCGTTCGTGTGCGGACCCAACACGGGCGTCGCCTCCCCGCGCAGCACGTACGACGGCAAGTTCGATCTGCCGTGGAGCGTGGCCGCGTTGCTGCGCGACGGCGTGGTCGACGTATCCACCTACACCGACGCGTCGATCGCCCGAGCCGACGTGCTGACAACGGCGCGCACGGTCCGCGTCGTCGAACGTCCCACCGACGGGCCCGCGGCCGCCGCTCCCGGACACGCCACCATCACCCTCGCCGACGGCCGTGTGCTCGTGGGAGACGTCGGCGGAAGTCGCGGCAGTAGCGCATTCCCACTCGACGACGCGGCACTTCGGGAGAAGTTTCTCGGCAACTGCGGCCACGACGCTCGTGCGGACGAACTCGCCGATCGCGTTCTCGGACTCGCCGACGAACACGACCTCTCCGCCGTGCTCGATCTCGCCGCAGCCATCGCGCCCGCCCCCTGACCCTCGCCTGGAAGAAGGACACCACCATGGATTTCACGTACGACGAACAGCAGACGGCGTTCCGTAAGGCATTGCGCACCTTCGTGGACAAGGAGATCGTCCCGGTCGCGAACGAGTGGGAGAAGACCGGCCGCTACCCCACGGAGATCGTCGACCACATGAAGGCCATGGGCCTGTTCGGGATCACGACGCCGGAGGAGTACGGCGGCCTCGAACTCGACAAGGTCTCCTTCACTCTCGTCTACGAGGAGTTGGCGCGTGGATGGATGGGCATTGCCGGCATCGTCGGCAGCCACAACCTCTCGTGCTGGATGATTGCCAAGCACGGCACGGACGAGCAGAAGCAGTCTCTGCTCCCGAAGCTGGCCACGGGTGAGTGGCGTACCGGCGTCGGCCTCACCGAGCCGGGTGCGGGCACCGACCTGCAGGGCATCAAGACCACCGCCAAGCGCGACGGCGACCACTACGTCGTGAACGGCGCGAAGACGTGGATCACCAACGCGCGGCATGCGAACGTCCTGCCCGTGCTGGTGAAGACCGATACCTCCGCCACCCCTCCCCACAAGGGCATGAGCCTGCTGCTCATCGACACCACCAGTGAGGGTTTCGAGGTCCAGCGTGACATGGGCAAGCTCGGTTACAAGGGCACCGAGTCGTGTGAGATCAGCTTCGACAACGTCCGGGTACCGGTCGACGCACTCCTCGGCGGCGTCGAGGGCCGTGGACTGCAGCAGGCGTTGTCTGGACTCGAGATCGGTCGACTCAACATCGCGGGCCGCAGTGTGGGAATCGCGCAGGCGGCCTACGACGCCGCGCTGCAGTACGCGAAGGAGCGCACCGCCTTCGGACAGCCCATCGCCGAGTTCCAGGCGATTCAGTTGAAGATCGCCGACATCGCCACGCAGCTGCAGGCTGCCCGGCTCATGACCTACTGGGCTGCATCGCAGGCGGATTCGGGCAAGCGCGTCGACATGGAGGCGGGCATGGCCAAGTACTTCGCGTCGGAGGCCGCCATCACCGCCAGCCTCGAGGCCATGCGTATTCACGGCGGCTACGGCTACTCGACCGAGTTCGTCGTCGAGCGTCTCTACCGCGATGCGCCGCTCATGGCAATCGGCGAGGGAACCAACGACATCATGCGCACCGTCATCGCGAAGTCGTTGGTCGCGGGATCGAGCGTGATCGGGTGAGTGGGGCGCTCACCTACCTCTACGTCCCCGGCGACATGCCGGCCCGCTTCGACAAGGCGCTCGCCTCGGGTGCGGACGCCGTCGTGCTCGATCTCGAGGATGCAGTCGCTCTGCGGGACAAGGACTCCGCACGCGCGGAGGTCGCCGCCTGGGTCGCTGCGTGCGAGCCCGGTGACGTCGAGTTGTGGGTGCGCGTCAACCCGGGCCCGCTGCAGGAGGCCGACATTCGCGCGGTGGCGCATCCCCGGCTGACCGGGGTGTGGCTCCCCAAGGTGGGGTCACCCGAGGAGATCGCGATCGCCGATCGGGTGCTCGCCGACGTGTGTCCACACGCCGCGGTGTCGCCATTGCTCGAGACGGGTGCGGCGCTGTTCGACGCGCTCGCCATCGCGCGAGGACCCCGTGTGCGCTTCCTGCAGATCGGTGAGGCCGATCTCGCCGTCGACCTCGGTATCGACGGCGAATCGGACCCCAGCGCGCTGCTGTTCGCGCGGTCACAGGTGGTCGCGGCCAGCGCCGCCGCAGGCCTCCTCCCCCCGCTGGGGGCCGTGTCCCGCAACTTCCGCGACCTCGACGCGTTCACCGCGGACACGCACTCGCTGTCGCGTCTCGGCTTCGTGGGCCGCGCGTGCATCCACCCGGCCCAGGTCCCGGCGGCGCGCGCGGTGTTCGAGCCCACGCCCGAGGACGTCACCCGAGCACGCGCCGTGCTCTCGGCCCTCGAGTCCGGTGGGGCCGGGGTCGACCAGGACGGCCACCTCATCGACGAGGCAGTCGCGAAGCGGGCACGGCGGGTGATGGAGCGCGCGTAGAGGGCGAGTGGGTTCGGGCCCGAAACATGTCGGTGCCCTGCTGTAAACAGTGAGTAGGCAGACGGATGATTCCTGCCGGCGACGCTCGGTTCTCCGACGTCGAGCTAGCTGTTCGCACAGAATCGAGAACCCCATGGACCACGACAGTCGCGGCTTGGGCGGTATCCCCGCCGGCAATCCCGGTTTCACTATCGCAGTCGAGATCGACCGACCCTTCGACCAGATCGAACCGGACGAATACCTCCGGCTGCTGCACCTGGTCGGTGACGACGCGGCCAGGATCGACCGTTCCCTACTCGGTCATGCACGCGTCGTCCTCGACGTACCCGACAGCGGATGGTGGGTCTCAGGGCAGGCCGCTCTCCATGCTGTCGACAGGCTCGCAGAGGAGTGGACCGTCCTCGGTGTCGAGACGAGCCGATCGGACCTCTGGTCCACCAGCCCTCACATGGCCGACAGTCGCCTCCCCCGCACTCGCCGACTGCCGGCGAGTGAGGGCACGCGGTACACCGTCATCATCGAGGTCGAGCCATTCGATACCGATCACGGCGCTATCGAGCTCTCCCGGCACTTCCCGTTCGGCGAGCGCGCCGACGCCGTCGTCGCCGAGAACGGACTCGACCACATCATCGTGTCGAGGCGCGATCGCGACGTGTCCTGGGCCTGCCAGCTCACGGCGAAATCCTTGCACTCCATCAGCAACGCGTGGTCCATCACACGCATCAGGACGGTCGAGACAGCGGTATGGAAACGAGAGCACTCTCGTCCGCGCGTCGACAATCGGCCGACGGCAATCCCGCAGTGGCAGTACGCACTCCGTATCGACGGCACCAGATGCGTCGTGGTCACCGACAAGGATGTCGACCTGGACAACTGGTACGCGAAGTACACCAACTCGGACGGCATGACCGGCGTCGAGCAGTTCTTCCACGGCCCCGCCTGGTTGACCGACGACGGTATCGCGAACCTTCGCAGGAACGGCGACGCCATCGACGCATGGATAGCTCCCCTGCCCAGCGGTGGCCTACTCGACAACATCACCGACGGATACGGCCGAGTTCTGCCCGTCGACGATTCCGACGGCACCGCAGCATGGTTGATGGAATCGATGTACGACAAGCCCGCCGGACTGATCATCGAACTCGGTCCCAACGACTACGACCCAGACGACGAGGGGGACGTGTTCAACGCGCAGATCCACGTCCTCGACGACGGTGTCTACATGGTGCGACGATCGCGAGCCGTTCTCCAGCGACTCCGACTGGCCGACCATGGTGTCGAGGGGTTGGAACTGGACCTCTGGCATCACGACGATCATTTCGACGACTGCACGGACGGCTACCTGTTCACCCGTGATACGCATTTGATCGCCAACGCGTGCGTCGCGTGGTTCCGCCAGAACGGAGTCACGGACAAGCGCAGTTCTCTGGGATGCTCGTACGAATTCGTCGACCACCTCCCCCGCACTTCATGACCTCCGACCGAAAGGACACCATGCCGTCGACGTCCGACGCCCTCACCCGCGCAGTGCGCGATGTTCCTCTGAAAGACATGGATCCATCGCTACTCGCCCACGCCATCCGCTACGAGGTAGGTGGCCACGGACTCGACACCTCCTCTCTGCAGGACGCGCTCGCTGTCGCGTCGTACGCACACCTGACGCAACGGCGTACTGCGCGCGGTGATCAGATCAACGACCCCTACATCACGCATCCGTCTCGAAATGTGCTGAGACTGAGCCGGTACGGGAGCTCGGACCTCGACGTTCTGGTGGCTACGGCCCTTCACGACACCGTCGAGGACCAGGCGGACCGCATCGTCGAGGTACTCGGCGGCTCGACTGCACTCGGCGCTATCGAGACCCACTTCGGCGCGGAGGTCGCCAGGCTCGTCGATGCCGTGACCACTCCGCCGAAGAACGGCCGGGATCGCGCAACGCAGTACGCCGAACACGTGACGACAGTAATCCGCGACCCGAAGGTTTTCCTGGTCAAGGTGTCCGACTTCGTCGACAACGCCGGCAGCCTGAAGTACCTCGCAGACGAGGCGAAGCGAACCAAGCTGCTGCGCAAGTACGCGCCGCTCGTCGAGATCTTCGAGGTGGCCGCCACCGAGCACGGCGAGGCCCTTGGTCTCACGGCGGACGGGATGGAGGATCTGCGCGGTCACCTGGAGTCGATCAGGGAACAGACGAGGAACTGACTCCGCGTCATTCCAACCAGATGCGATCGACGAAACCACCCCGGCGTTCGCGTTTGTCAGCCGCAAGAGCAGCCACATCCGCCATCGTGAGCCCCAGGGACGATGCCAGACAACTGACGACCTCGAACACGTCCGCCAGCTCTTCCGGCCGGTCGTCGCGACCGGCGCGTCGGAACTCGTCGGCCTCCTCCATCAGCTTCTCGGCAAGTGCCAGCTCGAACTCGTGTGTGTCGAGCTGTCGCGTCCGAGGTATACGGCCCGACTGCTCGATGATGTCGGGAATCAGATCGCGAACGAGTTTGCCCATGTCGCTAAGTTTGATGCCATGCACCCGCGCACGCCAACCGACGCCCTGACGCTCGGCCAACATCTGGTCAGTCTTCTGGACAGCGGGGCACGAGTCGCGACCTACAAGCTCGCAGTCCTGGTCGCTCTACTCGAGTACTGCGTCGAACACGTTCCTGCGGAACAGGATGCGACCATCGACGTCGACTTGACTGACCTCGCGGAACGCGTCATCGCCCTCTATTGGCGTCAGGTGCGCGACTTCGAGGGCGTGTACCTCCGACAGTCGTCCAACCGGATCGCGAAAATCCCGGATGCGGTGCGGCAGTTGGCCGCGCAGACCCGGTCGTTCGGCCGCAATCTTCCTCTCGAGACCGCGGCCGCTGCGGCACCCGAACTGTGGGAGAAGACGGTCGACACAGTTCGGCTGACCATGATCCAACAGCCACTTCATCGCCTGCAGAAGGTTCCGGGCGCCTCGACCCACTCGACGTTTCTCTACGACGATTCCTGGATGCACGACGCGGTGGGCAGGAAGCGGATCGCAGAAGTCGGTAATCGCATCACCCTTTATCCGGGTGTCGCTTTCGGCCTCGCGCGCTTGTCCGGTCTTCTCAAGCCAGGTCTCTTGCTTGCATGGGTAGACGACGTGCGTCGAATGAACCCTGCGCTGTCAGAGGGCGTCCCAGACCTCGAGGGGCATCTCTTCGGCCAGGACCGCATCGCTCTGCAGAGACCGCGCCAGGTCCTGATCGACGAGTACGGGGACCGCTGCTTCTACTGCGGATCGCGGGTGGGACCGGCAGCCCATGTCGACCACGTCCTGCCCTGGTCTCGAGTCGGATTGGACGGACTGGCCAACCTGGTGCTCGCCTGCTCGCGGTGCAACACGAGCAAATCCGATCTGCTCCCTGAACGCACCCACGTATCTCGAGCACTGGATCGCGATCCCGATCGATTGACAAGTCTGGCCGCGGCCATCACGTGGCCAGTTCAGTACCACCGAGTCGTCACTGCTGCTCGCGGTCTCTACGCCACTCAGCCCGATGCGTCACCGCTGTGGCGCGCGCCGGGCGACGTCGTTCCCCTTACTCGGGATGTCACGTGGCTGCACTCGAAAGTGATTTTCCAAGGCTGAGTTTCCGGCGTCAGCAACGACCTCCAGGCCGCGAGGGTTGCGCCACGCGCGGATGGTGGTGCGGGCGCTGATCAGTCGTCGACAACGACTCCGTACCGGGTTGCCAGAGCGGCGAGACCATCGTCGTACCCCTGCCCCACTGCTCGGAATCTCCACGCGGTGCCCCGCCGGTAGATCTCGGTCAGAATGAGACTCCGCTCGGTAGTTGCGGCATCCAACACTGCAGTCGCGATACGCGATTCGGGCGTGGAGAGCGAGATGGACACCGCACCGACATCACCGAACGTGTGCTCGTTCTCGATCGCCGCGGCGATCACGATGCGCTCGACGTCGTCGGGCACGGCACTCAGACCGATGCGGACGCCCTGCTCGCTGTCCCCGTCGAGGGACAGCACCACTGCCCCGTCGGACGTCGACGGGGCGTTGTAGAACACGAAGTCTTCGTCGCTGGACACCACGTCATCCGCTGTCGTCAGGAATGCGACCACGTCGACGGCGATGGGGTCGGCGTCGGCGGCGCGCCATGATGCATCCACAGTCACCACGGTGGTGTTCTCCGGCAGATCGACGACGCCGCCCCGCGGAACGAGTGGGGTCAGTGTCCGCCGGGTCCTCACCTCGATGCGCGGAGTCACCTCGTCGAGATTCAATGCTCTGTCAACGTCGATCGAGGACAGCGTCGTCAACTGTCGTTCCCGTACGCGCGGCATACGCGGGTCACCGTCGCCGTGGGACAGCAGAAGTACGTCGGTCACACCTGCACTCAGATTGACGGCAGGGGTGGCGCCCAGTTGGATCAATCGCGACCGCATGAGCACCGACTCGGCGTGGGATCCGCCCATCACCAGGACACGGCGAGTCGACCAGGGTGCGGCGGACGGGGTCGGCAGAGGCATCGTCGCCACGACGGGCTTCCGCGGACCTTTTCGTGTGCCGGGGCGGACGGCGCGCATCAGATCGTGCAGCACGTACTCCGTAATTACCGGAATGCCCTGCGAGCGCGCCCGAGTCACTTTGACGCTCTCCGACGCGGGATCGGTACAGACGACGACGCTGGTGTACCTACTGACGGAGTTCATCACGTCGAGCCCGGCATCGGTCAACTGCTCGGCCAGACGCAGTCGCGGGGTGCGCGTGTCGCCGCTGATGACGACGCGCATGCCTCGAATCAACCCGTGCGCGACATCGAGCCGTCCGGGGTTCTCCCAGGGGCACTGCGTTCGAGGAATGGAGTCCGGGTAGAGGGTCAGGCGGTCACTGCAGGTGACGACCGGGAGCGGCAGATCGAGTGAGCGCGCGAGCCGAGAGCTGTGGGTGAAGATCTGCGCCAGGACGCGGGCGTCGTCGTACGCGTCGTGCGCCTGGGACTGCATCACCTTCCAGTGCGCGGCGAGGGTGGACAGCTTATGGTTCGAGAGGTCCGGCTGGAGTCGTCGGGACAGAGCTAACGTGCACAGCCGTTGACGCGTCGGCATCTCCAGACCGGCCCGCATCGATTCGAGCTTCAGGAACCCGTGGTCGAAGCTGGCGTTGTGCGCCACCATCGTGCGCCCGTCGAGCATCGACATGAGGTGCGGCGCGATGTCCTCGAAGCGCGGAGCACCGGCCAGCCGCTCGGGTGTCAGATTGTGAATGTGGACCGGCCCGGGATCGCACCCGGGATTGACGAGAGTCGACATTTCACTTCCGACGCGTCCGTGATCGTCCAGGGTCAGGGCAGCAACACTCAACACCCGGTCACGGTTCGCCTTCAGCCCTGACGTCTCGACATCGACCACGACCCAGCGGTCGTCGGGCACCGAGGTTGCACTGCGCATGGACATCCACCTTCGCGAGGAAACAGACTGCCCGGTCACTATGCACGATGACCACGACATCGCGCCCGCCCGTCAGTCGGGCGGCGCACCGGTACTCGCTCGGGTCACCAACCTGGGCGCGATGCTGAACCGCCGGGTACTTCGGGTGCCGGACTCGATCTGCGCGAGCAGGATCTCGACGCTCCGGATCCCCACTTCGCCGAACTCCTGACGGATCGTGGTCAAGGGAGGCGAGTAGAACTCGGCATCGGGCACGTCGTCGAAGCCCACCACGCTGACGTCGCGCGGAACGCTTCGGCCGGCAGCATCGAGAGCGCGCAGGACCCCGAGGGCCATCGAGTCGTTCCCCGCGAACACTGCGGTGACACCCGCGATCTGCGCCAGGACAGTGCCGGCGGCGCATCCCGATTTGGCGGTCCAATCCCCGTTCAGGATCGGCGGCGGATCGATACCCCTGTCCTCGTGGGCCATTCGCCAGCCGCTCACCCGGTCGGCTGCCTCGTACCAGCCGAGCGGACCTGCCACGTGCCACACCTCGCGGTGTCCGAGCTCCAACAGGTGCGACGTGGCTGCCCGTGCTCCCGCGACCTGGTCGACGGACACCACGGCCAGTTCCCCGGCGGGCGAGCCCTCCACCGCGACGAGCGGAAGGTCTCCGGCCAATCCGGCGATGTCGCCGTTGTCGGTTCGCAGAGGCGCGATCACGACGACGCCGTCGACACCTTGCTTCTGCAACCGACGGACGCAGGCATTGATCGCGTCTTCGTCGAGCGATGTAGGGACACCCACCAGCACGGAGTAACCGGCTTGTCGGGCAGCGCGTTCGACGCTGTACAGCGTCGAGACCGGTCCATGCAGAGCATGACCGGTCCCGACGATGCCGATAGTGCGGTTGCTGCCGGTGACCAACGCACGAGCAGCGGTGTTGGGCCGATACCCGAGCTGTGTGATCGCTTGGTTGACCCGCGTCCTCGTTGCCTCGGTAACATTCGGGTGACCGTTGATCACGCGGGACACGGTCTGGTGGGACACGCCTGCGAGTCGGGCCACGTCTGTCATGGCCGGTCCACGTGTCGGCGTCATCGTCCCCCCGTTCGCTCGATGGTCGTACCTGATCTCAGCACGCCCGAGCGCTTCCTGCCTGTCTAGTTGGGCGTGGAGGGTGGCACGGTGACGGCCGGGCCGGGTGCGGACGGGGTGGTGCCGCCCAGCATCTCGGCCGGAACCGGGAGACCCATGTAATTCGACGGTGCCGGTTTCTCGGCCTTGTCCGGTTTACCGCCTCGACCGCTGGCGGCTCGACGCTTCGTCCAGATGTCGAACGCCACGGCAGCGAGGAGCACCAGTCCCTTGACCAATTGGACTCGCTCACTGGGCGATCCGATGAGGGACATTCCGCTGTTGATGACGGCGATGATCAGTCCGCCGGTCAGAGCGCCGACGATGCGACCGACACCGCCCTGCACTGCTGCACCACCGATGAAGGCGGCCGCGATGGCGTCGAGCTCGAATCCGTTACCGGCGGTGGGGCCGGCCTGGTTGAGTCGGCCGGCGAAGATGATGCCGGCAAGGGCGGACAGCACACCCATGTTGACGAAGAGCCAGAACGTGACCGGCTTGACCTTGATGCCCGACAGCGACGCGGCGTGGATGTTGCCGCCGATGGCGTAGACGTGGCGACCGAATACCGTTCGGCCGGCCAGCGTGGAGTACCCCATGACGAGCACCGCGAGGAGGATCAGGACGTAGGGCAGGTTCTTGAAGCGCGCCAGCTGAACAGCGATGGCCAGTACGAGAAGTCCGGCGAAGGTGACCTTGGCGATGAACAGCGGCAGAGCGTCGACAACCTGGCCGTACTTCTGCCGTCCTGTGCGGGTCCGCCACTGGCTGAACACGATTCCAGCGATGGCCGCGATGGCGACCAGCAGCGTGAAGATGTCGGCGCCGCCCAGGGGTCCGAGGCCGACGTTGCCCAGGAATCCCGGGAGGAAGCCGTTGGACAATGTCCGCACCGGTCCGGGGAACGGCCCGATGCCCTGGTTGCCCAGCACGATGAGGGTGACGGCGCGGAAGACGAGCATGCCGGCCAGCGTGACGATGAACGCGGGGATGCCGAAGTACGCGACCCAGTAGCCCTGCCACGCTCCGATCAAGCCGCCCACGACGAGCGTGATCAGCACCGCCAGCGGCCATGGCACGTTCTGTTGAACCATGAGGACACCGGCGATGGCGCCGGTGGCCGCGACCACCGATCCCACGGACAGGTCGATGTGGCCGGCGATGATGATGACGACCATGCCGATGGCCAGGATCAGGATGTAGGAGTTCTGCACCACCATGTTGCTGATGTTCTGCGGCACCAGGAGTTGGCCACCGGTGAGCGCGGTGAAGAGCAGGATGATCAGCGCGAAGGCGATGAAAATTCCGCTCTGGCGGAGGTTTCGCGTGAGCAGCCCCCGGACGGTCGACAGCTGATTCATCGAAGTACTCCTGTTCCACGGGTCATAAGATGCATGAGAGATTCCTGCGTCGCGTCCTCCCGAGTCACCTCACCGGTGATGCGGCCTGCGGACAGCGCGTAGATCCGATCGCACAGCCCCAACAGTTCGGGCAGCTCGGACGAGATCACGAGAACGGCCTTTCCTGCATCGGCGAGGCTGTTGATGATCGAATAGATTTCGAACTTGGCGCCGACGTCGATTCCTCGCGTCGGCTCGTCGAGAATGAGCACGTCCGGATCACTGAAGATCCACTTGCTCAACACGACCTTCTGCTGGTTGCCACCGGACAGCTTGCCGACAACGGCTTCCACGTTGGGAGCCTTGATGTTCATGCTCTTGCGGAAGCCCTCGGCAACCTCGTACTCGTGGTTGTCGTCGACGAATCCGTGTGCGACCAGTTTGTCCAGGGCCGCGGTGGAGATGTTGCGTTTGATGTCGTCGATCAGGTTGAGCCCGTAGCGCTTGCGATCCTCGGTCGCGTACGCGAGGCCGTGTTCGATCGCGTCGTTGACCGACTTGATGTGGATCTCTTTGCCGTACTTGTACAAGCGCCCGGAAATGTCCGTGCCGTAGCTGCGCCCGAAGACGCTCATGGCCAGTTCCGTGCGGCCGGCGCCCATCAGCCCGGCGAGGCCGACGATCTCACCGCGGCGGAGCGTCAGGTTCGCCTTGTCCACGACGGTCCGACCGTGCTGGGTGGGGCTGTGCACGGTCCAATCCTCGATCCGCAGCACCTCCTCGCCCACCGTGGATTCGTGCGGCGGGAAGCGGTGCTCGAGATCGCGGCCGACCATGAGCGAGATGATGCGATCCTCGGTGACATCCGGGTTGCGCATGTCCAGTGTCTCGATGGTCCGACCGTCGCGGATGATCGTGGTCCGGTCGGCGATGGCCGCGATCTCGTTGAGCTTGTGCGAAATGATCACGCACGTGATGCCCTCGTCCCGCAGACCGCGCAGCAGGTCGAGAAGGTGGGTGGAATCCGAATCGTTCAGTGCCGCGGTCGGTTCGTCGAGGATCAGCAGTGTCACGTCCTTGGACAGTGCCTTGGCGATCTCGACGAGTTGCTGCTTGCCGACACCGAGGTCGTTGACGACGGTGACCGGGTTCTCCCGCAGCCCTACACGGTTCAGTAGGGCTGCGGCCTCGGAGTTGGTGCGGTTCCAGTCGATGAACCCACGCTTGGACCGCTCGTTGCCGAGGAAGATGTTCTCGGCAATGGACAGATGCGGACTCAGCGCGAGTTCCTGGTGGATGATGACGATGCCCTTGGCTTCGCTGCTCCGGATGTCGGAGAACTCGCAGGCCTGACCGTCGAACACGATGTCGCCGTCGAATGTGTCATGGGGATACACACCCGACAGAACCTTCATGAGCGTGGACTTTCCCGCGCCGTTCTCGCCGCAGATCGCGTGTATTTCGCCGCGCTCCACCGTCAAGGTGACATCCTGCAGTGCTTTCACGCCCGGGAACGTCTTGGTGATCCCGCGCATTTCCAAGATCTGGCTCGTCATCGCCGAACTCACTTCAATTGATCCTCGGTGTAGTAGCCGCCGTCGACGAGGAGCTTCTGGTAGTTGTCCTTGTAGACGATCTCAGGCTGCAGCAGGTAGGCGGGAACGACCTTCTCACCGTTGTCGTAATCGGTCGTGTTGTTGGTCTCGGGGGTCTGGCCCTCGAGAACTGCCTGTGCCATCTGGATGGTGACCGCCGCCAGTTCGCGGGTGTCCTTGTAGATGGTGGCGTACTGCTCACCGGCGATGATCGACTTGACCGACGGGACCTCGGCGTCCTGACCGGTGACGATCGGGTAAGGCTGACCGGCGGTTCCGTATCCGTTGCTCTTGAGCGCGGACAGGATTCCGATGGACAGGCCGTCGTAGGGCGAGAGCACGCCCTGAACCTTCTGGCCCGACGAGTACGTCTTGGTCAGCAGGTCTTCCATGCGCTTCTGAGCGGTCGCCGGGTCCCAACGAAGGGTTGCGGCCGTCTCGAAGTCGGACTCACCGCTGCCGATCTTCAGGGTTCCCTTGTCCAGGTACGGCTTCAGGGTCTCCATGGCACCGTCGAAGAAGAAGGTGGCGTTGTTGTCGTCGGGCGAACCGGCGAAGACCTCGATGTTGAACGGGCCGGCGGGGGCATCGGCCTTGTCGGTGCCGTCCTCGTTCTTCAGGCCCAGGCCGACCAGCAGGGACGTGGCCTGGTCGACGCCGACCTTGTAGTTGTCGAAGGTGGCGTAGTAGTCGACGTTCGGCGAGTTGCGGATCAGGCGGTCGTACGCGATGACGCCGATGCCGTTGTCCTTGGCTTCCTGCAGCTGCGTGGTGATGGCGGTGCCGTCCACGGAGGCGACGATCAGCAGCTTCGCGCCCTGGGTGATCTGGTTCTCGATCTGGTTGACCTGGGTGGGGATGTCGTTCTCTGCGTACTGCAGGTCGACCTTGTAGCCCTTCGACTCGAGCGCGCTCTTGAGGTTGTCGCCGTCGGCGATCCATCGAGCGGACGACTTGGTCGGCATGGTGACACCGATCAGAGCGCCGGCCGTGTCCCCTCCGGTCGTCGGAGCGTCAGCGTCCTTGGTGCTCGATCCGCAGGCCGACACCGTGATCGCGATGGCGACCGCGGCAGCAGCTACGGGTAGATATCGGAACTTCATCGTGTCTCCCTGGTGGTGGTGGTCGTTCATGGTCGGCGCGCGTCCGACTCGCTTCGAGCTCCGAGGTGTTCGTCATGTCACGTCGCGTACGCATGAACGCATGTGGTCCGAGTCACACCGCTTGAAGAGTGTGAGCGATAACAGAACCGTTGTCAACGTGCTCTCCGAACTGGGGAGACGCGGTTGTTAGCGTTAACACGTCAGCGTTCGCCGCGCAGAGTTTTCGGAGGGAGTTTCGGCTCGATCGCCGGGCCGCGAGTTATGCTTCCTCGCATAACTACGGAGTGAGGATCACCATGAGCCACGCGGGACACCATGTCTTCGACGACGCCCTGTCGCTGGAGAACCTCGGCGACGGACTCTATCGAGGCCATACGTCGAAGCCCTACAACAACATGGTCGGCCCGTTCGGCGGCGTCACCGCGGCGACGCTGATCCGCGCCGTCGAGATGCACCCCGCCCGACTGGGTGACCCTGTCTCCCTCACAGTGAACTTCGCCGGGCCCGTCGCCGAGGGCGCTTTCGAGATTTCGGCCCGCGCCGTGCGCACCAACCGCAGCAACCAGCACTGGTACCTCGAACTGAGCCAGGACGGAACGGTTGCCACGACGGCCACCGCCGTCTTCGGTACCCGACGGGAAACCTGGGACTCGCTCGAGTCCTCTCCTCCCTCCGTACCCGCGCCCTCCGACGTCGAGTCCGTCGATTTCCCGGAGTTCATCGCCTGGGCGAACAACTACGACATGCGCTTCACCGCCGGCGCGTTGACGGAGACGGAAGCGGCCGATTCCGTAGCGACGCTGTGGGTTCGCGACTCCCCTCCCCGCCCGCTCGACTTCACCTCACTCACGTCGATGAGCGACATCTTCTACCCCCGCGTCTTCCAGCGTCGAGGAAAGTACGTCGCCGCCGGCACGATCTCGCTGACGGTCCACTACTTCGCCACCGCAGACGATCTGGCCGCCCAATCCGACGACTTCATCCTCGCCACAGCCCATGCCCGACGCTTCCACAAGGGCTACTTCGATCAGACCGCCGAGTTGTGGAGCACCACCGGCACTCTGCTCGCCACCGGTCACCAGGTCGTCTACTACAAGGACTGATATCGGACACCTGCCGGTCCGCAGTGTGCACAATGTGACGCAGGGCACGTTGCTTGCGCGCCGCGTGGATCGACCAGCAGGAGAGTCATGAAGAGCACCATGCAGGACACGCCGATGTCCATCGGCCAGCTCGTCCGATACGGAACATCCATTCACGCGTCGGCACAGATCACGACGTGGAGCGAGACCGGTCCGTCCACCGTCACGTTCGCCGACTTGGGGCGACGGGCCGCGCAGCTCGCACATGGCCTCCGAGCCCTCGGTATCGACGGCGATCAGCGCGTCGCCACCTTCATGTGGAACAACTCGCAACACATGGAGGCCTACATGGCCGTACCGGCCATGGGTGCCGTGCTGCACACGCTGAACATCCGACTGTTCCCGGAGCAGCTGACCTTCATCGTCGAGCATGCCGAGGACAGCATCATCATTGCCGACGCCAGCCTGCTCCCCCTGCTGACGCCGTTGCTGCCGACCATGTCGACGGTCCGCCATCTCATCGTCGTGGGCGCCGACCCCTCTCAGGTGCAGGCCCCCGAGGGCATCGAGGTGCTCGGCTACGAGGACGTCCTCGCCGGTCATCCCGAGGAGTTCGACTGGCCCGAGCTCGACGAAGGTTCAGCTGCCGCAATGTGTTACACCTCGGGAACGACCGGAGATCCGAAGGGCGTCGTCTACTCGCACAGGTCGATCTGGCTGCATTCGATGCAGGTCTGCATGACCGATGCGATGGCACTCGCTCAGTCCGACACGGTCTTGGCCATCGTGCCGATGTTCCATGCGATGTCGTGGGGATTGCCCTATGCGGCACTGATGGTCGGCGCGTCGCTGATCATGCCGGACCGCTTCCTGCAGCCTGCGCCGCTCGCCGAGATGATGACCACTCTGAAGCCGACCGCCGCGGCCGCTGTTCCGACGATCTGGCAGGCACTTCTGGTCCACCTCGAGGACCACCCGGCGGACCTGTCGAGCCTGCGCGACGTCACCGTGGGCGGCAGTGCGTGCCCGCCGAGTCTTCTGCGGGCCTTCCACGAGAAGTACGGCATCCACATCTCGCAGGCGTGGGGCATGACCGAGACGTCACCGCTCGGCACGTCCGGGCGCCCGGACGTCGGCTTGTCGCCGGAGGACGAATTCGACCTGCGGTGCACCCAGGGCCGTTTCGTCTCGGCGGTGCGGGCGCGGCTTGTCGATGACTCCGGTGCCGTGTTGCCCTGGGACGGGAAGCATGTCGGCGAACTCGAAGTGCGGGGGCCGTGGATCACCGGCAGCTACTACAAGGTCGACTCGGCGGACAAGTTCGACGACGGGTGGCTGCGGACGGGCGACGTCGGCACGATTTCCGAGGGTGGGTACCTCACGTTGACGGACCGGTCCAAGGACATCATCAAGTCCGGCGGCGAGTGGATCTCGTCGGTCGAACTCGAGAATCACGTGATGGAGCATCCGGCCGTACGTGAGGCAGCCGTCATCGGCGTGCCCGACCCCAAGTGGGACGAGCGGCCCCTGGTCGCGGTCGTCGTGCGCGACGGCCAGGCCGTCACCGCGGAGGAGCTGCGCGACTTCCTCGACGGACGAGTTGCGCACTGGCAGTTGCCCGAACGGTGGACCTTCATCGACGAGGTGCCCAAGACGAGCGTCGGCAAGTTCGACAAGAAGCGGCTGCGAGGGTCACATGCGGACGGTGCGTTGGAGGTTGTCGAGGTCGGCTGAATCCCCGTGCTCGACTCGGGGACGGACACCTGAACATTCCGAATGGTATGAATGGGCGTCCGCCCCCTAGCCGAGCGAAAGCGAGCCATGGACGAGAAGAGACAGCCGCGCCACGACACGCTGATGTCCACCTTCGTCGTCGTGTCCATCGTCGCTCTCGGGGTCGTCGTCGCCGGCCTCACGACGCCTCCGGAGGAGCCCGCCCTGACGGTGCAGCCGGTGAATCCTGTCGAGACCACACCGCCGCCGCCTGCTCCCGAGTACGACATCGTGACACCCGAGGTTGCCTACCCCACCACCATTCCGGGCTGCGAGACGGTCGAGCCTCCCGTGGAGAGCAGCTATTTCGGAGTGGCCGGGATCGGCGAGTCGTCATACGACAATCCCGATGCTCCGTGGTTCACCGGGCCGAAAGCGCACCTCATGTCGCAAGCCCTCGTTCGTGCGCTCCCTGCCGACATCACGTTCGCACGGGGCATGCTCCCGTACTTCGATCCGATACCGGTGTACGAGAACCTCCCAGAGGAGGACCAATTCGACAGTACGTCGGCACTGGTCGATGTCACTCGGGGTGATCGTTCCGGATTCATCAGCATCGGTGTCTCGCAGCAGACTGACGGTGTGCCGCCCTGTGTCGCCGGGGTGCTCGACAGCCGCGAGTCGATGAGCGACGGCACTGTGGTCGACAGGCAGGACACGTGGCGGGAAGTCGACGGCGCTCGGACATCGACCCGGAGCGCCACCGCGTATCGCACCGACGGATCGCAGATCAGTGCTTACGCGTCAGCGACCGGTGGCGAGGACCGACTGCCGTTCTCGATGCCCGAACTAGTCCGCATAGCGACCGACCCGGCGTTCGTGACGTCGACACCTGCGCCGCCCGCCACACCGGGAAACATCGCCGAATGCAATTCATATCCAGGAACCGAGGGTGTCGCACAAGAATTCACCGCACCGGTCGTCGAGTCTTTGAGCGACGCACTCGCCCGCGCGGACACGGGAAATCTGGCGCCCACACCTCCGCTGGGAGCACTGCGCTCCAGCGTGAACGGCGGCGCGCTGTGTCAGGTCGTGAACAGTGCTGCCGGTCGGTTGACCATCAGCCTCGGCAGTCCGGTGCCCTCGGAACAGCTTCGGGAAGCCCCACAGGGGCTCGGTCCCATACCGGTCAGAGTTGGAACGGTGGTGTCCATTCCCACGGTGTCAGGATTGGGCGTCACCCTGGTCACCGAGAACCCCTGGGACCCGGCTGAACTGGATCGTATTGCCCGCACTCCGGCGCTGGTTGCCCAGTGATGCCGACACGCCTGATCCTCGCGGGAACCGTTGCTGCAGTCTCGGTCGCCGCTGCCGTCGTGGTGGTCACCCAGGATCGAACGACGACCGTCAAGCGCATCACTGACGCGTCACCCTCGGCGCCGGGAGTTGCGTGGACCGTGGATGCGGCGGACAGCGGTCTGGACGGTGCCCGCTTCGCCGACCCACGAGCGGGGTCGATGTATCCCTACGTCGCGGGGTCGATCCGAATCGATGACCACCTTCTGACAATCGCCGCCGTCGTGGACTCCCAGGGGCCTTCGACGGAGGCGCGACTGATGTCGATCGACACCGCGTCGGGCGCACTGGAGTGGTCGGTGCCGGCGACGGATCTGCAGTCGTGTGCGGAACAGCCCATTGATAACCAGTTGGTCTGCATCACGCCGAGTTACGCCGATGACCCGACCCTTCGAACCTTTGATCTCACGACCGGCGAGTCCGCGACGCACGGGGACACGTCGGATACGTTCGCCATGACAGTCTCGGACGGTCACGTCTATACGACCAGCGGCAACTTGGAAGACGCGGACGTCACCTTGCATCGCGGAACTGTGGACGATCTGTCCGCCGACTGGACGGCTCCCCTGCAGGCGTGGGCCGGCTGGGAGGACCAGTATGCGGATCAGCTCGCAGTCGCCGACGGCACTGGGCACTTCGATGTCGGCGGCGGCTTCTCGACATTCGATCCTCAGACGGGCGAGCAGATCTGGGCCTCCGACGTACTCGACGATTGCTTCTCTGGCGGCTACAGAACGGTCGGCGACGTCGTTGTCGGCTCACGGCTGGACTGCGATTCCTACGAGCCGGTGGGCGGCATCGCCTACTCACGCACAGGAGACGTACTCGTCGAGTCGGCGAACCAGGTGCCGACGTACCTGACCATCGACGAACCGACAGACGAATCCGTGCCCTTCGTTCTCGGGGCCGCCTATGACCGCACGACCGGCGAGAAGCGTTGGAGCAACGACAAGCTGATCGTCGATCGTCCCGCGGATGACTACAACGAAGCGAGCACGTACGGCGCGTTGCAGTCGGTGATCGGTGATGTCGGAATCCTGTCCGGCGAGTCGTCCATGATCGGACTCGACATGATCACGGGTGAAGAGCTGTGGGAAGCAGAGTCATTCTCGCCGGTCGGAACGGACGGTGACGTGATGATCGCAGTGCGCGAAAGCGATCTCGTGGCCGTCGATCTGCACTCCGGCGATGTGGTGTGGACCGCCCCTCTGGAGAATTTCCGGGAGGGCGAGCGTCTCAGCCCCGAAACTATGATCGGTGGAGAGGGCGGCGCTCAAATCCTGCAGTCAGGATCGGAGATCGTCAGTCTGGCCCCTCTTCCGAGCTGACTCGGCTCGCCGGCAGCGATTCGGCCATATCCAACCTTATGGCCACAAGGTTGGATATGGCACGGTCGTATCCAACCTTGGCGACGTTGTCGGACGTCGATGCAACTCTTGGCCGTGCCCGGTTCCTACGGCACCGGATCCCACTTCGGCGAACGACCCTTGTCGTGGCCATCAGTTGCGATCGGAGAGGATGTTCCCGATGCCACCACGTAGACGCTCCACCACGACTCGTACCGTGAAGGCCGGGCAGAGCAGCGCAGCCCGGAAGTTCGCCGGCACTGCCAAGAGGCCGACCAAGCGCCGCGCACCCGCGAAGAAGACCGCAGCACCGGACCTGCGCGTGCCCGACGCCGGTGAGCGCGTGTGGGTGCTGGACGTTCCCTTCGAGGATCGCTCCGCCGCGAGTGCTGCGGGAGCGCGCTGGCACCCCGGCCCGCGAGTGTTCGCGTACTACGGCACCGAATTGCCCGAGTACCTGCAGCCGTACGAGTCGATGCCGTACAGCCTGCAGCGGTGGCTCGAGGACGATGCCAACGAGACCTGGCGCCCCGAGACAGTGCATGCCCGTTCGCTGCTGCCCCGCGACACCCAGCTCGAATCGGTGCATCGGCAGCTCACTGCCCTCGAGGAGGGCTTCCCGTACTTCGCACAGATGGACTCCACCGGCTTGGGCAAAACCCTGTCGGTGTGCGAGGCGGTGCGGCAGATGTCTGCTGCCGAGATCGGCACCGTCCTGGTCGTCGCACCGAAGGGAGCGCTGCCGGGATGGCGTCGGACGATCGCCGACAGTGAGGCCGATATCGAGCCCTCCGACCGCAAGCGCTGGCTTCTGGTCACCTACCAGTCGACGAAGAAGCTGCTGTCCGTCCCACCGGACACCGATCTGGGGAAACGCAAACGGACACAGAACAAACGAACGATCACGCTCGGCGAACTGCGATTCGACATCGACGTCGTCATCGCCGACGAGTGCCATGCGTTGATGAACATCGAATCGCAGCAGTCGCAGATCGTGTGGCGCTATCAGGAAGCCGCGCGGTCGGTGGTGTGGATGTCCGCGACCCCCGGTTACCAGCCGCTGCACTTCGCGTACATGGCGCGCGCGATCGAGCAGTCACGCGGCGTCGAAATCGTGGGCGACGACGACCAGCTCGGTTACGCCCTCACCGTGAAGTGGGCCAACTTCCTCGACGAGTCCGGCTTCGCGATCAAGGCCGGCAAGGCGTCGACCGGGCTGGCCACGTGGCGCTGGGAGCCAGAAGATGCTGCCCGCCGCGAGCGCGATATCGCTGCCGTGCACGGGTGGTTGTCGGGAGGTGCTGTGCCGTGGTCGATCTCGCGACCGTCCCCGCCCACGCCCCGTGAACCGCTCGGGCAGGAGCTGACCGCCGCGCAGAAGCGGCTCTACAACTCCGCATGGGTCGACTACCGCAAGGAGGTCGGTCTGCCGATGTGGAAGGTGTCCGGCGGCAAACGGGTGCTGCAGAAGAATCCGAGTGTTCGCGCTGCAACGCTGCGGTTCCGCCAGAAGTGTTCGTATCTCCGCATACCCGCGTCCGCCGACCAAGTGCGTACGTGGGTGAAGGCCGGCAACCAGGTGTTCGTGTCGATGTTCTACCGCGAGTCCGTCGCCGCTCTCGCCGACGACTTGCGCGAGAGCGGGCTTGCCGTTGCGGTGGTCGACGGCAGCATGAGCAGTCCGGAGCAGGAGGCCGAGATCCGGCGCTTCCAAACCGGGGACGCGACCGTCATCGTGTCGACCACAACGAGCGCCATCAACCTGCACACCAACGAGATGCTGCTGCCCGAAGGCACGACGTCCACGCTCGCGCCTCGGGTGACGCTGATCCACGACCCTCGGTGGACACCCATCGACATCCGCCAGATCGAGGGCCGCGCCAACCGCGTCGACAAGGACCACAACCACACGACCTCCACCTGCTACTACGGCTACGCCGAGGGGACCGTCGAGGAGGAGATGGTGCTGACCGGAGTGGAGCGGATCGCCGACCTGGGATCGATCGTCGGGCAGGCTGATCTGATCGATCCGGAAGCGTTCCTGGCTGCTCGGGTTACTGCTGACAGCTAGTCATCATCCGGCAGTAGATAGCTGTGGCAGATTGCTACACTAGGTGCACGACAACGAACGGAGCAGCTCATGGGTACGACGTCATCGCTACGGGTCGACGATGAACTGTATGCATCGGCGAAGCTGGTCGGCAGTGCGTCGAGCCGGAGCGCAGCCCAACAAATTGCACACTGGGCACTGGTCGGGCGTGAGATCGAGGCCTCACATCACATAGCCTCACGCGACATCGCCGGGGTATTGGCAGGTCGGCAGAACTACGACGCGCTCACCCCGCGAGAGCAGGCAGTCGTACGCGCGGAATGGTCCGAGCGAATCGACGCGATGTCAGAAGGCCTGGATCTGCGCAGCGAATTCGAGGCAGAAGGACGGGCCTTCGTCGAATGCGACGAAGACGGCGCTGTGATCGAGCATCGTCCCTGACGGAATGACCCGCGACCCGGTCCTGCACCTGCTTGCCGGCCCGAACGGCGCCGGCAAGAGCACCTTCTTTGCTCGGGTGCTGGCGCCCGTCACTCATCTTCCCTTCGTCAACGCCGACGAGATCGCTACCGAGAACTGGCCCGGTGACGAACAAGCGCACGCGTACGACGCATCGAGGTTAGCCGCCGAACAGCGGGTGGCCTTACTCGCACAGGCCGCGTCGTTCGTCACCGAGACAGTCTTCTCGCATCCGTCGAAGCTCGATCTGATCGAGACGGCGAACGAGGCCGGGTACCTCGTCACACTTCATATCGTCGCCATTCCGGTCGACCTGGCCGTAGCCCGCGTCGTCAACCGCGTCGAGATCGGCGGTCATTCCGTGCCCGAGGCAAAGGTCCGTGAGCGATACGTGCGCCTGTGGCCCTTGGTTCGATCCGCGATCGATGTCGTCGAAAATGCCCGCGTCTACGACAATACCAACGCACGCAATCCCTTTCGCGTTATCGCTCGTTACGACCATGGTCGACTGGTTGGGGACCCGTCATGGCCGTCGTGGGCTCCCGCCGCACTGATGACCTGACACCTCAGCCACGCAGCGACACGTACAGACCATGCTCGGATGCCGTGTGGATCGGATAGGCGTTGTCCGGGTGCGTCGTGTCCACCGCGGCGTCCGGGTGCGCCTGAAGGAAGTCGTGCACGAACACCGCGATCATCGACGACGCGAACGACTTGCCAGGGCACGATCTCGGACCCTTGCCGAAGGGGATCACCAGCGGGGCGACGTGATCCGTCGCGTGGGCGTTCAGTATCCGGTTCGGATCGAATGTCGGACCGTGAACCGCGTGCGCGGCATGAATGTTCGGCATCACCAGCGTATTACGGTGCAGATCGACACTGCCGTCACCGAGCACGATACGGCAGTCGTCGATCACCCGCCCGTTGAACACGGACCCGGGGGTGTCGATGCGCAACGCTTCCATCACGCACGCACGAACCACTGCAGAATCACCCAGCGACTCCACCGGAACAGCCGCGAAGGCGTCCTTCCACTGCGTGTTGGCGGGATCGAGCAGATGCTTCAGCGTGGCGAGAATGGCCGTGCGCGTCGTGTCGACACCGGCAATGAACGACGTCGTGGTGTCGTCACGGACCATGGTCGACGAGAACCCCGAGATGCCGTGCAACCGCCTGATCTGGCCGGCGATGGTGTCGTCGAGCGGCGTATCCGCCAGAGCCGAGGCGTGCTGCAGAAGCGTCCGAGTGTTGGTCCGCATCCACCGTTGCTCCTGCGAGAACGTCCACCGTTGCAGCCGTGGCTCGACTCTCATGGCGTAGGTGTTCGCACAGCGTCGAAGGCGTAAGAAGTTGTCGTACATCGCATCTGCAAACGGCAGCGCCTCATGGGCGCCGCTCTCGTCGACGTAGTCGATCACTGTCGTCGCCGCGTCACCCCACAATGCCTCCGCCACAGCAGTGCGTACGCACTCGGTGACGATCGGCCGCAGGTCGATGCTGTCGTCGTCCGCACGAACATGAGCCGGCAATGCGCGCGTCATCGCTGCACGGGCGGACCCGGCGCTCGTCGCCACGATCATGTTGCGTTTGCGGTCACGGAAACGAGGCTGTTGCGCCGAGGAGAATGTCAGCGCTTCGGGACTCAGCTGACCGAACGAATACTGCGCGGCGGTGTCACGATCGATATGCACACCGGCGATCTTCGGATTGACGATTGCTTCGATGGCCCGGCGCGACACCGCATACAGCTGCACTCGACTGCCACGCCAGGTACCGATGAAGTCGGAGTCTCGATCGTCGACGAACAGGTAGTCACGCGACAGCTTCTTCCCGAACGCGTCGGACACCCTCCGCTCCGATGACAACGGCAACGGTCCGCCGACGAAACGGATCCCCTGCCGTTGGTAGCTGGCGCGCTGAGCGAATACCGACGCCACGCCACCACGCTCCTCGACAGGGCCGGCTCTGCCACGAACCGGACTCAGCGTGACAGTAGTGCCCAGCAGGTCACTGCGCTTGGGATGGTTCACAACGAGCGGCGGTCAACCTCACGGGACTGTCAGAAGACCGAGCCCCGGAAACAATGTCTCGGAGAACGGCGCGGGGAACTGGCGGCTCTGCGTCACCACAACAGCGACCTGACCGGGTCCGGTATCTGCGACGACGTCGAGCGGGAGCCCTCGGGCGCCAGCGTTCGGATCGACGGCCGAGAGGTCCTCGGAGGCCCAGTGGCGGAAGTCGACGGCGCCGGACGCTCCTGTCGAAAGATTGCGCCACTGCACCGTCATCCACCGGTAGTTGTACTGGTAGTAGTACGGCTTGATATCGGCGGCGGAGAACCGGACCGAGCCCGGCCGCTCCCCCACCGTGGCCTTGATCGGCGTGGTCTGGATGAGCCCGCCGGGCACGCTGACCGGCCCGATCTCCAGACCCGTCACGACGGGCACCTGCAAGATCGAGGTCTGGGGTGCAGCGGATGCCGTTCCCGCACCCACCCCCAGGAACACCGGGATCGCGAGTGCCAAGGCCACTGCCGCTCGACGCGTTGTCTGTCGCATGGTCATCACTCTGGCACCGTCAGGCAGAAAAAGACCGATCGTTTTGTGACTGTTACCGAGTCTTGATGGCTCATCCCAATCGGGGGTGTACGAGTTGGGGTCTGAAGCCGCCGGTCTCGAGCAGGCTTCGGGCGATGTAGTTGGTCAGGTTGCGGAACCCGAGTGCGGAGCCGCGCAGGTGTTCGAGCCGTCCGTTGAGCGCCTCGGTCGGCCCGTTGCTGGTGCCGGGTCGTTCGAAGTAGGCGAGCACGTCGGCGGCTCGCTTCTTCAGGGTCCGGCCCAGGGTGGTGAGCTCGGTGAGCACCTTGGGGACGCCGGCGCTGAGGTCGGTGATCAGCTTCTCCATGAGCTCGCGGCCACGTTGCCGGTCCTCGTGGCGATAGGCGGCGATCATGCGCTGGTAGACACCCCAGGTCGCCTCGACCTCGACGTGAGCGTCATCAACGAACAGCGCGCGTAGCCTGTCGCTCTGCTTGTCGGTAAGCAGGTCCGCGCCGGTGTGCAGCGTGCGCCGCGACTTGTAGAGCGGGTCGTCCCTGAACCCACGGTGCCCGTGGATCGCGAGTTGGACCCGGCGCCGACACCTGTCGAGGGTGTCACCGGCCAGGCGCACGACGTGGAAGGGATCCATCATCGTGACCGCGTCCGGGATCTCCTCTGGCCTCCTCGTGATCGGCCCGTCGGGGATCGTCAACGTGGTGCGGGTGTCGAGGCGATCGGGTCCGACGGCTCGGCGGGGCGCGATCGTCTCGTGTGTTGGCGGACTACGGGAGCTTGGACGCGAGGACGTCGGCCGCCAGGATCTCGGGTGCTGCGCCGAGGAGGTGCTGGTTGGCCATCAGGGCTGCGACGATGGCGCCGTTGGCGTGGGCGTCGCGAGCGGCCTCGTCGGGGAATGCATCGAAGATCCAGAAGGTGTCGGCGTGGGTCCTAGCCGCGAACCAGACAATCGTTCCTACTTCTTCGTTGGCGAGTGCGACAGCGCCGGTGAGCAGATCGGCGAGCGCGTCGTGCTGTCCATCGGCCGCGACGATCTTGGCGACGAAGGCATACGGAAGTGATGCGGGTGTGGACATGAGGGGTTCTCCTTGAAGTCGGGGTTCTTCGTGGGGCGAGTTCAGCGTATGACGAGCGAGGGCCGGTGGGGAGTGGCGTATACGACAGTATTGCTATTGTTCACGCCATGCGTATCGGACTGATCGCGATCGACGGCTGCTTCGGTTCGGCTGTCGCGTCGGTCATCGACATCGTGCGGGTGGCCGACGGAGCCCGCGGCGATGTCGACCCGCGGATCGACCCGATCGAACTCGCCATCCTCGGACCGAAACGGCGAGTGACCACGACGGCATCGATGACCCTGTCGGTAGACCACCCGCTGTCGGAGTCCGGAGAGTTCGACGTGGTCGTCGTCCCTGCGCTTGGAACCCTCACGGCCGCCGCTACCAACGACGCCCTCCAGAGCCGAGATGCACGTTCGGTCATCGCCTCACTCGGGCGCCTCGACGACGCGACCACCCGGATCGCCGCGGCGTGCACCGGTGTGTTCGCCGTCGCCGAGACTGGACGGATGCATCATCGGCGGGCGACGACCAGCTGGTTCTTGGGGCCGGAGTTCCTGAAGCGCTATCCGACCGTCGCCCTCGATCTCGACACCATGGTCGTGGTCGACGGGAACCTCGTCACCGCCGGCGCCGCGTTCGCCCACATCGACCTCGCGCTCTCACTCGTGCGATCGATCAGCCCCGACCTGGCCCAACATGTCGCCAAGCTACTCATCATCGACGAGCGTCCGTCGCAGGCGGCCTTCGTCGCCTACGAACATCTCCGGCACGAGGACCCGATCGTCGTCGAGTTCGAACGCTTCGTGCGCGCCCGCCTGGACGAACCGTTCAACGTCGCCTTCGTCGCGCAGTCGCTCGGCACCAGCCGGCGCACCCTCGAACGACGAGTCCGTGCGGCGCTCAACCTCACTCCGCTCGGCTTCGTCCAACGGCTTCGCATCGAACGAGCTCGGCACCTCTCAGCAACCACGGACCTCACCTCCGCCGAGATCGCGCTACGGGTCGGCTACGCGAACGCCGAGACTCTGCGCTCCCTCCTGCGCAGGGAGCGACGCCGTTCCTGACCTATCGCCATGCCTGTAGCCGGTGTCCTAGCGCTCGGTTGGAACCACCTCTCAGCACGTCGCGTCGACGCTCCTGCGTCGCCCCTGGACGACCCACTCGACACGCCCGCAGCACAGGCCATGTGACGTGCCCCGGCTTCCCGGACGGTCGGGGTTGGGTGGCTGTGATGTCGCTGCGTTCTCGTCGAGGGGGTCAGCAGACCCGATCAGGGTCGATTGGGATGAGCCGCGAAGGCGGTCAGGTCAGGGCGGCCGAAGCCGGCCGGCGGGGTAGCGTCGGACACGTCGAGGTCTTTCGGATGGATGGCGTAGGAACCTCCATCGTCGGGAGACCTCGACGTCTATCTGCGGACCGACGCGCCCGGCCGACCTACACCGTCATCTGGGAAGAGCCGTCTTGATGTCTGCCGACCGCTTGCGGGCGACTGCTTGGATTGGAGTTCCCTGATGAAACAGCAGCGTCCACCCAGCATCTACCCTGCGCCACCACGAGCTTCGGCGCGCGTGACGACCCTCATGCCTGGTCTCGTACGTCACGAGAACCATGTCGTCGGCGACCCATCGGCCGTTGAAGTTCGCGCTCTCGATGGGCTCCGACTCGGGTGCTTCGATCAGCGCTGCAATCATCTCGCGCCGCGTCCACAGCCGGCCCGACGCGCCGATCTCCTCGAACGACGGGTCGAGCAATCGGTCGAGTTCAGTTGGCGATGAGCGCGTCTGCGGCTCGAGCAGTGTCTTCTCCAGACCGATCACGTGCTCCATCGTCATGTCTTCCACCTCATGATCGTGGACTATGAACCCCGGTTTCCGGGGGCAGATTTCCACTATCAGGTCCTGTCGTACGCCGGCCGTACTCTCCGAGCACACGATCCTGGGGGGGACCTGATGAGTAAGAGCCAACGTAGGCCCAAGGCCGAAAAGCGCACCGCGCAAAGACGGCCGGCATTGTGCTGGCACGACGTGCTGAAACAATTTGCCGAATGGTTGGTGCGCTCAGGCTGCACCACAGACCCGTTGGCGGCATATTCGACGGCGATGGCAGTCGACCGATCCAGCCGCGAACACGACATCGTGGTCACGGGATCCGACATACCGCTGGAGCTGTTCGACACAGACTTATACGCCGATGACTGCGGACACACACCCTGGTCACCTTACGACACTGTCGATGCTCTCGGTCTTTTCGCTAGATTCGTTGTCGAAGAACGTGTTTCGCCGACACAGACAGACGACTTCGCGGAGATCGTCGGGGTCTCGCCGCCACGCGTGGCATCGGTCCCGCGTCGTTGCTCGGCACCACTCGGTCCGACCACCCTGACGTCTCACGTCCGGCGGGTTGCTGCCTGGTGCGAGGACAACGGCAGTGTTCCCAAACCCTGCTTCGCACACCCGCGCTCGAGCAGGCAGCTTCGAGACGCCCTCAGCCCGACCGGTGAAGGCGACACCCTCAGCGAACTGCTGTCGATGGTGACGTACCAGGTGGTTATCGCGACCGCGTTGGGAGTGGGCGTCCTGCGCAACGAGGATCGAACACTTCGAGCAGGAGACGCGTTCGATCACTGGCTCTCGGCACCGAGCGAGGAGTGGCGACGCCGAAGTCTCATCGAGGCCTATATCGCGTGCTTGGAACCCGTTGTCGCACTGAACGCCTCGCCGCAGCGGGAGATAGCCGCAGCCTGCGCGGCGCTGTGGTTCATCCTCGTCCGCTCCCTGGTCGACGACCCAGCCCATGACGGCGAAGCTTTCGACGCGGGCATCGACACCGACATCGAGAAAGTCAGCGCGTGGGTGTTCGTGCGACTGGCAACCATGGTCGACCTCGGACTGATCGTCCCGGTGAACGGACAGTTCTGTGTTCCGGACTCTCACGCGCCGGCACTTATCGAGGCGCTCGATCGTCGTCGTCTCGACACGTCGACGCCGGCGGATCTCGAGCGTCGATCCTGATCGTGGACTTCAGACCCCGGATTCCGGGGCCCAAAGTCCACAAACGACTCTGGCCCATGCACGACGCGCGTGCATGGGCCAGAGGGCCGTGAACTACTTGGTCGCAGACTCCAGAGCCTGATTGAACGTCTTGCTCGGACGCATGATCGAGGTCGCCTTCTCGGGATCCGGGTAGTAGTACCCGCCGATGTCGACGGGCTCACCCTGCGCGTCGCCGAGCTCCTTGACGATGGCCTCTTCCTGATCGGCCAGCGTCTTGGCGAGCGGCGCGAAGTGCTTCGCCAGCTCCTCGTCCTCGGTCTGGTTCGCCAACTCCTGCGCCCAGAACTTGGCGAGGTAGAACTGGCTGCCGCGGTTGTCGAGCTCGCCGGTGGTGCGCGACGGGCCCTTGTTCTCCTCGAGCAGCTTGCCGGTCGCGGCGTCGAGGGCCTTGCCCAGGACGTTCGCCTTGCCGCCGGTCTTCTTGCCCAGGTCTTCGAGGCTCACGGCCAGCGCGAGGAACTCACCGAGCGAGTCCCAACGGAGGTGATTCTCTTCGATGAGCTGCTTGACGTGCTTCGGCGCGGAACCGCCGGCGCCCGTCTCGTACAGTCCGCCGCCGGCCATCAAGGGAACGATGGACAGCATCTTGGCGCTGGTGCCGAGCTCGAGGATCGGGAACAGGTCCGTGAGGTAGTCACGGAGGATGTTGCCGGTCGCGGAGATGGTGTCCAGGCCGCGGACGACGCGCTCGAGTGTGTACCGCATCGCGCGGACCTGCGACATGATCTGAATGTCGAGGCCCTCGGTGTCGTGATCCTTCAGGTACGTGCGCACCTTCTTGATCAGCTCGTTCTCGTGGGGGCGGTACGGGTCGAGCCAGAAGAGCACCGGCATCTTCGAGTCGCGCGCACGGTTCACGGCGAGCTTGACCCAGTCCTGGATCGGCGCGTCCTTGACGATGCAGAGGCGCCAGATGTCGCCCTTCTCCACGTTCTGCGTAAGCATGACCTCGCCGGTCGCCACGTCGACGATGTTCGCGACGGCGTCCTCTTCGATTTCGAAGGTCTTGTCGTGCGAGCCGTACTCCTCGGCCTTCTGCGCCATGAGGCCGACGTTGGGAACGGTGCCCATGGTCGTCGGGTCGAACTGGCCGTTCGTCTTACAGAAGTTCACCATCTCCTGGTAGATGCGGGAGAAGGTCGACTCCGGGTTGACGGCCTTGGTGTCCTTGGGACGACCGTCTGCTCCCCACATCTTGCCGCCGGCGCGAATCATCGCGGGCATGGAGGCGTCGACGATGACGTCGCTGGGCGAGTGGAAGTTCGAGATACCGCGCGCCGAGTCGACCATGGCCAGCTCGGGACGATGCTCGTGGCACTTGTGCAGATCCTCGACGATCTCGTCGCGCTTCGACGCCGGGAGGGTGTCGATCTTGCTGTAAAGATCGGAGAGGCCGTTGTTGACGTTGACGCCGAGCTCTTCGAAGAGCTCGTTGTGCTTGGCGAAGGCGTCCTTGTAAAAGACGCGCACCGCGTGACCGAAGACGATGGGGTGCGAGACCCGCATCATCGTGGCCTTGACGTGCAGGGAGAACATGACGCCGGTCTCGTAGGCGTCCTGCATCTGCTCTTCGTAGAACTTGTCCAGAGCCTTGGCGCTCATGAACATGCTGTCGATGACGTCGCCGTCGGTCAGCGAGACCTTCGGCTTCAGGACGACGGTCTTGCCGCTCTTCGTCTCGAGTTCCATCCGGACGTCGCGGTCGCCCTCGACGGTCATCGACTTCTCACCGTGGTAGAAATCGCCCTCGCGCATGTGCGCGACATGCGTGCGCGACGCCGGCGACCATTCGGTCATGCTGTGCGGGTGCTTGCGCGCGTACTCCTTCACGGCCTTCGGCGCGCGGCGGTCGGAGTTGCCCTCACGGAGAACCGGGTTGACGGCGCTACCGAGGCACTTGGTGTAGCGGTCGCGGATCTCCCGCTCCTCGTCCGTCTTCGGGTTGCCCGGGAAGTCGGGGATCTTGTAGCCCTTGTCCTGCAGTTCCTTGATCGCGGCGTGCAGCTGCGGTACCGAGGCACTGATGTTGGGGAGCTTGATGATGTTCGTGTCGGGCAGCTGCGTCAGCTTGCCCAGCTCGGCCAAGTTGTCCGGCACCCGCTGGTCCTCGTCCAGGTAATCGGGGAACTCGGCGAGGATACGACTGGCAACGGAGATGTCGCTCGACTCCACCTCGATCCCGGCTGCGCTGGCGAAAGTGCGGATGACCGGCAGGAACGCGTGAGTCGCCAGCATGGGCGCCTCGTCGGTCAGGGTGTAGATGATGGTCGGCTTTTTCTCAGTCATTGCAGGTCTTGCCTCGTTTTCCGTCTGCTCGACGTCGTCTGTCCTTGTGGGCTCGGAGACAACTTTAGTCGTGCAGGGCTGTGTTGTGGCGACCCCGGTCCAGCGGGCTCGACGTGTCTCGAGACATAACCTGACCTGCGCCGACGATCTTCCACCGGCGGTCCGGGAGGCTACCGGTGAGTAACCTGCGGTGACCGGCGGCGGAGGTCGGGCGCCGGTGACTCACAGCATTCGACTCAGGAACTGCTTCGTGCGTTCGTTGCGCGGATTGTCGAAGAATTCATTCGGCGCCGCATCCTCGACGATGCGCCCGTCGCTCATGAACACCACGCGATCGGCAGCCGCTCGCGCGAACCCCATCTCATGACTCACCACGACCATGGTCATCCCCTCGTCGCGCAGTCGCAGCATGACGTCGAGAACCTCCTTGACCATCTCGGGATCCAGCGCCGAGGTCGGCTCGTCGAACAGCATGACCTCGGGCTTCATCGCGAGCGCTCGCGCGATGGCCACCCGCTGCTGTTGACCGCCGGAGAGCTGCGACGGGTAGTTCTCACTCTTGTCACCGAGTCCGACGAGCGTGAGCAGCTCCTGGGCTTGCAGTCGCGCCTTGTCCTTGGGCGTTCCGAGCACGTGACGTGGGCCGGCGGCCACGTTGTCGAGCGCCGTCATCATCGGGAACAGGTTGAAGTTCTGGAACACCATCCCCGTGTAGTGGCGCTGCCGGGCGATGCTCGACTCGGACAGTGGTGTCCGCTTGCCGTCGTCGGAGAAGCCCATGAGTTCCCCGCACACCCGGACCGTCCCCGACTCGATCGTCTCGAGGCAGTTGAGTGTGCGGAGCAACGTGCTCTTCCCGCTTCCCGACGGCCCGAGGAGTAGCACCACCTCACCCTTGGCGACGCGGAAGTCGATGCCGTCGAGCACCACGAGATCGTTGAACGCCTTGGTCATGTCCTGAACGTCGATCATCGTCAGGTTCGCGATCGCCTGATCGGTCATCGGTTCACCGCCTCCGCGTCGATGACACTGTCGTCGAGCGCTGCCATGTCGGTTCTCCCTTTGCGACGATAGTTCCTGTCGTATCCACGTCCGGCTCGTACTTCCAGACGCTTCTGGATCAGACCCCAGAGCGTGGTGAGCAGGAGGAAGTAGAGCGCTGCTGCGCACAGCCCCTCGAGCACCCTGAAGTTCACCTGAACCAGGAACTGCGTGCGGCGCAACAACTCCTGGACGGAGATCACCGAGACCAGCGTCGTCGTCTTCAGCAGGCCGTTGAAGCTGTTGCCGAGCGGAGGGATCATGACGCGCAGCGCCTGGGGCAGCACGACGACGCGGAACACCTTGGTCGGCGACATCCCCAGCGCTCGTGCCGCTTCCGTCTGCCCCGTGGGGACGGACAGCAATCCGGATCGCACGATCTCGGACAGGTAGGCAGCTTCGTTCAGCACCAGTCCGAGCAGCGCCGCCTCGATGACGCCGAGCTTGATGCCGACCTGGGGCAGCCCGGTGTAGATGATGACGAGTTGCACGAGCAGCGGGGTCCCTCGCATCAGCCAGACATAGAACCCCGATACCGCGCGGAACGGCAGGAACTTCGACGAACGGGCGACCGCGACGACCACCGCCAGCACGAGCCCCAGGATCATGCTGACCACGGTGAGCCAAATGGTCACCCAGGCGCCCTCCAGCAACTGTGTACTGGTGAGGATGGAGAAGAACGCGTCCCACGACCACATGTCGGAGCCTCTCAGCTCTCGAGCGGGCCGGTGCTGACGGCGATGTCACCCTCGTACCCGCTGACGTCGTACTGCTCGAACAGGTCAGGCAGGTAGCCGTCGTCGCGCATCTCGGACAGGACGCGAGCGACCTCACCGGCGGACTTGCTGCCCTTCGCGAAGCCCATGGCGAGGGGCGCCTCGTTGATGCCACCGATGGCGGTCTCGAAGCGACCGTCCTCCTGGTAGAACGAGGTGACCGACTCGACGATCGATGTTCCGTCGAGCTGCCCTGCCGAGAGTGCCTGATAGGCATCGGCATTCGTCTTGAACGTCTGCACGGTCAGCGGCGCCTTGCCCTCCGTCGCGAACTGTTCGGACAGCGCGGTGAGAGTGTCGAATTCGTATCCGGGCGCTTCCACACCGACCGTCTTGCCGGCGAGGTCTTCCACCGTGCTGATGCCCTCGGGATTGCCCGACGGAACCGAGATCGACACGGCCTGAACCTCGTACGGCACCAGATCGATGGTTTCGGCGCGCTCGGGTGTGTAGAACATGCCGGTGTCGATCATGTCCCACCGACCACTCTGCACACCGGGGATCTGGGCCTCGAACTCGATGTTGACGAACTTCGGTGTCAGGCAGAGTCGCTTGGCGATCTCCTTGCCGAGGTCGACCCGCATGCCGATCACTTCGCCGTCGGCGTCGACGTACTGCATGGGCGGGAGGGTGGCATTCGTGGCCATGGTCAGCGAGCCCTCCTCGGCGAGATCGGCTGCGCCGAGAGTCGGAGTGCAGTCCGTCGGCGCGGCATCCTGCTCCGACGAGGAGCCGCACCCGACGAGGCCGAGGGTCAGGACGCCGGCGGCGGCAATTCCGATGAGCGTGCGCATAGGAGAGACCTTTCGGTGTCGACTGCTGTCCGCAGCGACTGTCTGGATCGGGATGGTCGACCTCGATGGGATCGATTGCATGAACCATCGCAGAGTTCCCGCGAACACGTCAACGTGGTTAACACGGACGACACGTGTTTCAACGAAAGTTAACGTCGGCCCTCGTGAATCACGAGTTCACGACGGGCGCACACGACGCGCGCTCGACCAATCGGGCGCCGATCCGGTACGTGCGGCCGTCCGGCTTCGACGGCTCGCTCATCTGCTGGAACAGGAGATCCATCGCGACGTTGGCCAGCTGTGAGGCACCGTTGTCGACGACGGTCACGGCCGGGTGCCACAGCGAGAGCCACGGCATGTCCTCGTGGCAGATCAGCGACAGGTCGCTGGGCACCGACACCCCTCGTCCGACGAGTGTGGGCAGAATCCCGAACACTGCCTCGTGGTTCGCCGCGTAGAGCGCGGTCATGCCGGATGGTTCGTCGAGCAGCGAATCGACTGCTGCGACACCGAATTCCGTGGTGAACGGCCCTTTCCTGACCAACGACGGGTCGACCTCGATGCCGTGGTCCGCCAGTGCCGAGCGGTAGCCCTCGAACCGCTCCCTGCCGGAGGTGGCGTCTTCGAGTCCGCCGATGTAGCCGATGCGTCGGTGCCCCAGGTCCAGGAGATGCGCCGTCGCATCGCGCGCGCCGTCCAGGTCGTCGGCGAGGACGGTGGGTGCGGCGCTCCCTCGAACCGACCTGATTACGTTGACAACAGCCCGGCCCTGGGCCAGCAGAGCATTGGATTCGACTGCGCTGCGACCACTCCCGATGACGATGGTTCCATCGACTCCGTGGTCTCCCAGCATCGCGAGCACATCTCGCTCGCGGGCCGGGTCCGCATCGGTGATGCACAGCAGAACCTGAAAGCCGTTGTCCGAGCACCTCTTGTGGACAACTTCGGCCACGGTGTGGAACGTCGCGTTGAGGAGGTTGTTCATCACGAGACCGACGAGATGCGACTTGTTGGAGCGCAGCGCACTCGCGGCCCTGTTGGGCCGGTACCCCAGTGTTCGGGCCGCCTCCTCGACGGTCCGTCGGGTATCGGCCGAGATCAGCGTCGACCCGCTCAACGCCCGGGAAGCCGTGCTGCGCGAGACTCCCGCGGCAGAAGCTACGTCAGCCAGAGTGACCGTCATCGACCCTCACCTCCCCTCGTCGCCGATCGTGCACAGACTCTCCCACGCCGAGCCTCGCTCGTTACAAGTGCGTTTCCGGCTTGACGATGTGTCTTCACCGACGGCAGTCTATGCAATCGATCCCATCGAATCGACCCAGTCCGGCTTCCACGCCGCACGAAAGGTATTCATGAACCGCGATGACGTCGCCTGGTCCGGCTACTGGCCCGCTGCACCCACCCCGTTCACCGCCGTCGGCGCAGTCGACACGGACGCTCTGGCTTCTCTCATGAACCTGTACGCCGACCACGAGGTGGACGGTGTTCTCGTCAACGGCAGCACCGGCGAGTGGTTCAGCCAGAGTGACGCGGAGCGGCGAACCGTCGCCGAGGTCGCCATCGATGCGGTGCGCGGACGCTTCCCCGTCGTCATCGGTGTCAGCGCGTACACCGCACGCGACTCCGCAGCACTCGCGCGGCATGCCGAGTCGGCAGGCGCCGACGGCGTGCTGGCCACACCTCCGCCCTACGTTCATCCGTCGAAGGACGAACTGCTCGCCTTCTATCGATCCGTCAGCACCGCAACGGCATTGCCGTTCATGGTCTACAACTGGCCGCGTGGAGTCGCTGTCGACATGGGCACTCTTCCCGGCCTGTTCACCGAGCTCGCGGCGCTCGACAACGTGGTGGCTGTCAAGGACAGCACCGGCAACTGGCTCTCCATGCTCGACACCGTCGAGGCGGTGGCGGGCACGGTCCGAGTCTTCGGCAGTTTCCTTCACCACCGCGGACTCGCAGCGTTGCTGGATTTGGGTGGCGACGGGAACATCGACGGCGGCGGGGTGGGCGCACCCTTCGCCGTTCCGTTCTACCGTGCCGTCGCTGCGCGCGACGCGGCCGCCGCGCGGTCCTGGGCCGACAAGTACCGCGCGCTGTCGGGACGCCTGATCAATCCCGACTACAGCGGCGTGTACGCCTCTCCGATTCCTCAGCTCAAGGCCGTCATGAACCTTCTCGGACAGCCCGGCGGCAGCGTGCGCGAACCGCTGTTGCCCGTGACGGACCCGACGACGCTGGACCACCTGGCGCGGATCGTCGAGGACTCGGGAATCGCCGACGCATCCCGGACAGCAGGAGTGGGCAGTGCAGTCTGACTTCGACGTGGTCGTCGTCGGAGCCGGCATCGTCGGCGCTGCGACGGCCCTGGCACTGACGAGGTCCGGCGCTCGCGTCGTCGTGCTCGACCGATCCGCGCCCAACACCGGTGGTTCCGGGACAACCGCGGGCAACCTCCACATCCAGACGATTCACACTCGACGTCCCGGCCAGGGTGCAGCCGTGGACGTCCGACGTCTCCTTCCGCTGCAGCACCGCACCAGCTCGCTGTGGAACGACCTTGCCGACAGCGTTCCCGGTCTCGGCCTCAACCGCTGCGGTGGGTACATGGTCGCCGAGACGGAGGACCAGGTGCAGACACTCGGGACCAAACACGACTGGGAACGCGCGGCGGGAATCCCCACCGAGGTGCTGACCGGATCCGAGGCACGCCGGGCGCTGCCGGCGCTGGGACCCAGCGTCGAAGCCGCGACCTGGTGTCCCCTCGACGGATTCGCGGAGCCTGACCTCGCGGGGCCCGCAACTCTGCGTCAGGCCGAGGCCGAGGGTGCCGTCCTGCGGTCACACTCTCCCGTCACGGGTGTGGAACGAGTCGGCGACCTGTGGACGGTGACCACTCCAGACTCCACGTGGGTCGCACCCACCATCATCGACGTCGCCGGTCCGTGGATGGCCGGCATCGCGTCGATGGCCGGCATCTCGTTGGACCTTCGGCCGACGTCACTGCAGATGCACGCACTCGCCGCACCCCCGCACACCCTCGACGTCCTCGTGCAGCACGTCGGGGAGGGCATGTCGATCAAGCAGGACCGGCGGGGTCGCCTCGTGCTCGGCGGTGGGTGGCCGGCCGGCGCGTTCCACGACACCGACGCTGCGTCGTCCCTGCCCGAGAGCACCACCGGGAATCTCGCACAGGTCGAGCGACTGCTCCCCTCCCTCGCGGCGCTCCCCCTCGTCGACACGTGGACCGGCCCCGTACTGACGACGCCCGACGAGATGCCGGTCATCGGTGCCGTCGACGGCGCACCGGGGTTCTACGTCGCCGGCGGCACCTACTCGTTGACCTTCGCACCGCTCTGGGCGCAGCTACTCACCTCGATGGTGCACGGACGAGTGCCGGACATCGACGTCAGCGAATTCTCACCGGCTCGACTCACCTCGTTCGCAGAACACGGAAGGTAGGCATCCATGGCACTGGTCACGATGTTCGTCAACGGACAGGCGATGTCCGGAGGAACGCTCAACGACGCCCTTCACCGAGCGCGACTGCTCGGCCCGGCCGTCACCGCACCGAAGTACCAGTTCTTCTCCGTACGAGACGAATTCCCCGGACTGCACCCCGTGTCCTCCGGTGGCCACGCGGTACCCGGTGAGCTGTACGAGGTGGAGTACGACGTCCTCCGAGAAGAGCTTCTTCCTCGCGAACCCGAGGAATTGGAGCTCGGCGTCATCGAGCTCGCCGACGGGGGTGGATCCCTCTCGATGCGCATGCGCCGTGAGGCGCTCGACCGCTCGGATGTCACCGACATCAGTGAGCTCGGCGGGTGGCTCGCATACCGGGCGACGCTGCGATGAAGGTGATCAGAGGAGGAACCCTCGTCGAGTCGAATTGGCACGGGCCCGCCGATCTCCTGATCAACGACGGCACTGTCGTCGCCGTTCTTGCTCCCGGCGCCGACGTGGACCCAGCAGCGGAGGTCGTCGACGCCACCGGGAAGCTGGTGATGCCCGGAGGCGTCGACCCGCACTGCCACGTCGGCTTCACGTCGGGCGAGTTCACGTCATTGGACTCGTACCGCGAGTGCACGACGGCTGCCGTGTTCGGCGGCACCACGACGATCGTCGATTTCGCGATCCCGCGGCCCGGTCAGTCCCCGCTCGATGCCGCGGAGCAGCAGCGGCTCAAGGCGACCGACGGCCTGTGCGACTCAGCCCTGCACGCGTGCGTCGTCGACTGGGACGACACGACCGCGGACCAGCTGGCCACGATGGCGCAGGACGGCATTCGCACCGTGAAGATGTTCACGACCTATGCCGGCGAGACCATGGCGAACGAGCACACCATTCTCAAGACCATGCAGACCACTCGCGATCTGGGTGGGATGGTCATCATCCACTGCGAGTCGGACGCCATCGTCACGGATTCGCAGACGACGGCGGCCGCCACCGAGGGCATCGACGCGGCCCACATGTCGATGACGCGACCCGAGATCGCCGAGACGGCAGCCGTTGCCGCCATTCTGGCGATCGCGGAGTCTCAGGACGCGCCCGTCTATTTCGTGCATCAATCCACGGCGGCGGCAGTCGAGCTGGTGGCGGATGCCCGCACCCGAGGACTCGTCGCCTTCACGGAGTCGGTGGCCCACCACCTGATCCTGGACGACAGCGCCTACGGCGGCGAGAACCCCGAACGGTTCGTGTGCTGCCCACCACTCAGGTCGGCCGACGCAGTCGAGGAACTGGGACAGCACCTGTTCACCGGCCACATCACCACCATCGGATCCGACCACTGCTGCTACGACACAGCGCAGAAGGAGGTCCACAGCCACGATGTCCGCCACATGCCCAATGGGCTACCGGGAGTGGAGACCAGGCTGCCGGTCATCTTCTCGCGCTACGTGCGCGACTCGAACCTGACCGCCAGCAGGTTCGTCGAGCTCACGTCGACGAATCCGGCCAAGACCAACGGGCTCTTCCCTCGCAAGGGAACGCTGATGCCCGGCGCCGACGCGGACATCGCACTGTGGGATCCGGACGTCGAATGGACCGTCGACGTCGACGCGCTACACATGGCTACGGACTACACGCCGTATCAGGGGATGACGCTTCGAGGGAAGCCCGTCACCGTGCTCGTCGGAGGAACCGTCGTCGTCCAGGACGCGGAGCTGGTCGACGGGACGCCGAGGGGTAGGCATCTGCGGGCCGCCCCGCTCGACTTCGAGGGCGGGCGGCGGACATCCATGTGAGCGTGCTGCGCAGGTGGGCCGGGCTACCGCCGCGCTCGCGCAGCTGGGATTCCACGTCCCGCGTTCCATAGTGCATGATCAACTTCCCAGGCAGTGATTCGAGACCCATCCGAGGCGGAGTTGAGTCGCTCGACCACTCGCGCAATCAAGCGCGCCGCCTGATCGGGCTCCAGATCAAGCTGGTGGGACGCAAACCAGCGCAGCACCATTCGGTCCGGTTTCACACGCGAATCGTCGCCGACCAGCATCCAGAAGTAACTTCGTCGGATGCCGTGAGATCCATCTCCAGGGACACCGCTCAGGTCCGTCTCCACTCGCTCGAACAACGCGAGGTCGGTGAGCGCGCTTCTGGCGTCATCGATCGTGTGAATCCCGTGGCGGACGAGGATTCGCGCGTACTCGAGTGCCGCCTCCGACTTGAGTGCGCCCCCACTGGTCGACGTTCGTTGCCGATTCGTGCGGCCCGTCAAACTGTCCACGTCGTAGGTGTCCAAGAAGCGCTGTAGCGGAACGGGATCTGCCGTGGCCGGCGCAGAGTTCTCCACGGAGGCTTCGTGAACTCCGAGATCGTTCGCCACCCGCTTCACGACTGGCACCACTGTCGAGTCGTAGCGCGATCCGATACTCCAGACGGCGTCCAGAACACAGAACGTGACGCTCACCCATCTGCGCTTCCGGGGTTCCGGCTTCAACGCCGCGACGGCAGCGGTGACACGGTCGAGGTCGGCGTCCGATATCGGTTCAATCATGTGAGCCATCGTGCATCGGCCGAGCCGATTGCACAGAGTTTCCGTACTAGCACGGAATTATGTAGCTCGGATCGGTCGTCTCGTCCAACCACTTTCCGTACGCGCCGCCCCCGGCGGCGCCGACTGCGGCGCAGATCTCGGACTCCGTCCGCCCGGCGACGCGGTAGACGGCGTAGATCGCATTGCCTTCCGCAGTTGCCTGGCGCAGCGACGGGCACGAATTGTCCGTCCGCAAGTACCGAGAACCCAAGTTCCGGGACAGTTGCTCGGACACCTCCTGTTCGTAAAAGCCCGGCGCTGTCGCCGAATACAGAACGACGATTCCGGTGCCATCGCAGGACGGAACAGTCATCGGAGTAGGCAGATCAAGGTCGCCCCGGATGGTTTCGCTCTGCCCACCCCCGCTTCTCGGCGCCGGCGCGTTACCGGGCGCGGACTGCCCGACCCATCGTGCCAACTCCTCACCCAAGGCACCGTTGTACCGGATAGATGTGATCGGCGGACCCGTCACGTCGAAGGCGACAACACCCTTGATGCGGTCTCCGGCGGACACAGTTCCCGCGAGAAGTTGACCGTCGACGGTTCCGAGTGCGGCCCCGTACGCCGTGCCGTCAGACGCCCGCGCCGTGAAGTACAGGGGATTGACGTTCGTGGTGCCGTCCACGCCCTCCACAGTGACGGTGATTTGCTGCAGGTCACCGGCGGCCGGGAGACCGTACGGCGAAGGCTGCGCAGATGAGAGGCTCTCGACCGTGACTCTCGTGAGCACGCCACCATCGTCGACGCTCTGCATGGCACCGATAGGCGCGGCGTCCTCCAACGGGGCAACGTTCGCTGTCGCCCCGCCGCTGGCAGGGCTCGCGGAACCGCTGTCGGCACTTCCGCTGACGCTGTGGCCACAGCCTGTCAGGGCGACAGCGAGAACCATGAAGACGCTTGCTGATGTTCTGACGACCCATCGAGGTCTGTCGGACGTCGACGCAGTCCGTCCCACCGAGACGATGCGATCACGAGTCACCATGCGTCTGCCGCCACGCGCTGAGCTGCGGATGACGACAACGATGTGATCGCATCGGCCAGTTCGGATTCACTCTGCCCACCGGCGAGCCCGGGAGTCGCCGGTACGGACGACATCGTGACGCTCAAGCTCACCGTCCCCACCGACCATGCCGCCTCGACGAGACCGAATTCGTCGTTGACGATGGCGCTGCCGCCGTCGAGGGCGACCAGCCGGCCGGCGTCGGAAAGGAAGTCGTTGGTAGCCAGCTCTGCCGACAGGACATCGTCCGCCGCAGCGGCCGGATCGGCGAATTCGGTCGCGGTGAAGCCGACTTCGCCTTCCGCGGTCGAGCACACCCAGGAGGCGGTGGCACCGTCGGGGATATAGGCGGTCGGGTCGTCAGTGACGTCGCCGAGGGTCGCGTTGAAACCATTGCGGGTGAGCGCGTCGGTGTCGATCAGCGCGCAGGCGTCACGACGGCGAATGTTCGATGCAGCGGCGAGGGAGGATTCGCGTTTCTCCCGATAGTCCGCAAGTGAGCCGTCCGGGTCTGGAAACTCGACACCACCGGGGCACTGATCGATGTAGGAAGTCGCTATCGCAGACGTATCGGTCCGCCCGTCAACACCGGCGACGGGTTGCCCTGAGTACATGATCCAACACGGCCTGCCAGTGCCGTATATGTCCTGGTCAGACTCCGGCGTCCAGTCGAAAGCGGTGATGTCGTAGTCCGCGGAGTTCGCGTACCCGTAGCAGTAGGCAGCCGACGTGTCCGCCAGATAGGACTTCACGCATTGATCGGTCAGCGACACGATGTCCTCGTAGTCGACGGTGTCCGCAACGAATCGGATGTTCGACTGACCGCCCTTGGCCTCTTTCGTAACGGACTCTGTTCGCACCATCGATCGATCGAACGTCGGTCCGGCCTCGTTGGCCGTCGATTCCGGCGAGGTAAGCATCTCGCTGGGGCCGGCCGTTTCCGACGCAGACGTTTCGGTCGACGGTGCACTGCACGCAGCGAGTACTGCAACGGCTAGGGCAGGCACGAACAGCATTCGCTTCAGATACAAGGCTTCCTCAACTCACAACGGACGACGACACACCACTGCGTCAGCACTACGTCGGTGTTGTCGCCTCTGTCCCGAACCTCGTTACATGGAGGAGCCGACGAACTGCCATGTGAACGAGTGTCACGTCACTGTCGTCCGGGGCCGGCCCGTGACGACCACGCTCCTACCCCACCCGCCCGAGAAGCAGGATTCCGACGGATACGCCAGACTTCCACCGTGTCGACGACCGACAGAGCACGCGTCCCCCGTTTCGGCATCGTCGGCGGCTCGTTCGCCTTGCTCGGCGCCCTCTACTTCGCGCAGGGGTTGCCCTTCGGCTTCTTCACCCAGGCACTGCCCGTGGTGTTGCGGCGGTCCGGCTACTCCCTGGTCGCGATCAGCGCGAGCGGAGTGCTGTTCGCGCCATGGGCGCTGAAGTTCCTGTGGGCACCGTATGTTGACAGGTACGGAAGTCGACGACGGTGGCTGCTCTCGCTCCAACTCGGCGCAGCGGCAGTCGCATTGGTACTGGCCTGCCTCGACCTCGCGTCCGGCCTGCAGTGGTTGTTCGTCGGCATCGCCGTGGTGAACGTTCTGTCCGCGACGCAGGACGTCGTCACCGACGGGCTCGCCGTTCGGCTACTCGATGCACGCGACCGAGGTGTGGGCAACGGGATCCAACTCGGGGCGTACCGCATCGGCATGATCGTCGGCGGCGGCGTTCTGCTGTGGCTGTTCTCGTTCGCGGGATGGCGAGCACTGTTCGTCGCGATGGCCGTGTTGATCATCGCGTCTACGATCCCGGTCCTCCTGCTTCGCACTCAACTCGACAGAGCAGATGTGCGGCCAGCGGAATCGACGACCGCTGTCCGCCTCGCCGGGACATGGTGGGTTCGCCTACGCCGACCGGGTGTCCTGGCGTTCATCGGCCTGATTGCCGCCTACAAGTTCGGCAACTCGATGGGGTCGGCCCTCGTCGGTCCGTTCCTCTCCGACCTCGGACTCTCCCTGGGTGAGATCGCGCTCCTCGAGGGCGGTGTCGCCTCGGGCGCTGCGCTCGCCGGTGCCGCCCTCGGTGCGTGGTACGCGACGCGCTTCGGTCGACGGCGCGCCCTGCTCGTCGCCGGCATCACCCAGACCCTCGCGCTCGGCTTTTATGTCGCCGCGGCACTCGACATCGGCGGGCTCGCCCTCGTGGTGACAGCCAGCGTCAGCGAGCACGTCTTCGGCGGCGCCGCGACTGTCGTGCTGTTCGCCCTCATGATGGACGCCTCCGAACGTGTCTACGCGGGAACCGATTACACCCTGCTCGCATGTGCCGTCGTCTTCTCGCAGGGCATCGCCGGACTCGCGGCGGGCGTGGTGGGCCAGGCCTTCGGTTACGCCGCGATGTTCGGGACGGGTCTCCTGCTGTCCGGGCTGGGGTGCGCGCTCCTGCTCTGGGCACTGAAGAAGGGCATCGGGCCTGTGCAGTTCAGCGAGTCGGGCGCTATGGCCCCCGATAGAGGCTGACCGCGGCCGCCGTAGTGTCGAACCATGGCAGTGCGCGCGGGTGTGGTGGTCACGGGTAGCGAAGTTCTGGCCGGGCGGGTCAGCGACCGCAACGGCCCCTGGGTGGCTCGGCAACTTCTGCAGATGGGAGTCGACGTCGCCCATCTGACGGTGTGCGGTGACCGGCCGGCCGATCTGACGGCCCAGGTCCAGTTCCTCGCCGACCAGCACGTCGACCTCATCATCACGACTGGAGGCCTCGGCCCGACTGCGGACGACCTCACCGTCGAGACCGTCGCCGCGCTGTACGGCCGCGAGATGCACCTCGACGTCGAACTCGAAGGCCGCATCACGTCCATCGTCGAGCGCTGGCGCAGTCGGCTCGGTAGCGTCGCCGACTCCGAACCACTGCGAGCCGGCGTACGCAAGCAGGCAATGGTTCCCGCCGGAGCGCAGTCGATCTCGCCGACAGGCACGGCACCGGGCGTGGCGATGGCCGACGACTCGGGCACCCTCCCCACGGTCCTCATCCTTCCGGGCCCGCCCTCCGAACTGCAGTCGATGTGGCCGGAGGCGATCGAGAGCGCACCCGTCGCCGCGGTGCTCGCGCAGAGGACGTCGGTCACAGAGGACACCATCCGGGCCTATGGCTTGTCCGAGGCCGACCTGGCCGCGACCTTGCGCACCGCAGAGAGCTCGATTGCCGGGTTCGGCGATCTGGCGATCACGACCTGCCTGTCGCGCGGTGAACTCGAGATGGTCACCCGCTACGAGGAGTCTGCGGCCGCCGCGTACTCCGACGTGCTGGCGCTCATCGAGCAACACCATGGCGCGCAGCTCTTCTCGACCGACGGCTCCACCATCGATGACATCGTGGCAGCTCGGGCCGGTGGCCGCCGCATCGCGACGGCGGAATCGTGCACCGGCGGCATGATTGCCGCACGGCTCACCGATCGGGCAGGCTCGTCGGCCTACGTGGTCGGCGGTGTGGTGTCGTACGCCAACGAGGTGAAGATCGGCTCACTCGACGTCCCTGCCGACATGATCGACGAGCTCGGCGCTGTCAGTGAACCCGTGGCGGCTCGCATGGCCGAAGGGGCGCTGCATCGCGTCGGTGCCGATGTCGCCGTCTCGACCAGCGGTGTCGCGGGACCGGGCGGCGGCACGGAGGCCAAGCCCGTCGGCACCGTGTGCTTCGGAATCGCTGTCACGGGCCGACCGACCGTCACGCGGACGCTGCGGCTACCCGGTGATCGTGCGAGTGTCCGGGCACTCTCGGTCACCGTCGCGATGCACATGCTCGCGGATGCACTGAGCGACGCAGCTAACGCCTGACCTCGAGGTCGCCACGCGCAGACGAGCATCGGTCACTACCGTATTGGTCCTCTGCGCGTTCCGGCCGCGCTCGGAGCTCAACCGGTACCGCGACTATCCGGCCCGAAACCACCGAGCGCGACCGCGTGGTGCGCCGTTCGGGCTCAGAAGTAGTAACTGGTATTCGCCTTCGGATAGATGAATCGCACAACGGTCTGATATCCACCGCCGAAGCCCTTTTTGCAGATGAGATTTGCGGTGATCTGTACACGCTGCCCCGTCGCGGACTGAACCGGGGCCCAATTCCCTGGCCGCCAGTTGGTCGAGCCTCCCGGGGATGCCGCAACTTGGAGGCTACTGACGGTACCACCATTACTACAATTCCCATTGGAGTAGTTCGGGTAGATAGTTGCCATCGGCCCTGCGGAGGCAGGCTGTACACCGAGGCCGAGGCCTAGAGCCATGGAACCAGCAACAAGCAATACAGATGCCGGTTTGCGCAGCGACGGACGCTTCATGTGCAACCTCTCCATTCGAGCGCTCGGTAGTTCGAGCGCTGAAGGTGATCGTGCACCAAAGGCGACGCCATGGCGATACTCCGATCGGACTACAAGGTGCAGACGATTACGCCGATAGAGCGACACGACGGCCCCTGCATATCGAACTCGTCGCGAAGTGTGGAGATAAGCTTGGTTGCCTCGTGCGCAATACATGCACCTGCAGGCGCACCGGCAAGACCATGCATGCGAATTTGTTTCGGCAGGTCCAATAGAACGCACTGTGTTGCCGGCCTCAGAGGTCGATGAAAGAAGCTCACGCAAGGCCTCGTCGACAATCGGTAGGCATGATCGAAGTGGGCTCCGTCGCGGTCCCGATCGTGAGGACACGGTTCCAACGATGGCGAGATTGCCTGCAATCCCCGCCAGGCCGGAATGCTCAAACTGAGGGCCAATGAGGCATAGAGCCGATGCGATTCGAACCGAACGAGACAGAGCCGGAGACACCGAAACGTCCCACGCCCACCTAACGTCGGACAGACCAGCGGGCGGAGCAGAATTGAGATCATGACTCCGAACGGTGATCCTCCCCTCCCCCGTTGGCAGTTCGCCTCGAACGACCTCCTCACGCGATACGTCGTGGTCACCGACGAGGACATGCGCGGCTGGTCCATCCACACCCACCACGTAGACGGCACACCTGACACGGCGCCGTTCACCCCACAGCCTGCCCTTGTCAACGACACCGGTCGAGTGTTCTTCCACGATGACGGGCCGACGCAGGTGTGGGCGGCCGAGATAGATGCCGCGGCCTTGCTGGTCAGTCTCGAAACGCCGACGGGCGTCCTGCTCGAGGTCGACCAGTGGGACGCGATGACCGCGTGGCTCGTCGAGTCGATGCAGGACGAACCCGCCGGGCTCGTCATCGATCTCGGACCCAACACCGACATCCCCGACGATGAGCTCGACGACATCGAGCTCATCACCGCGCAGTTGCACCGCCTCGACGATGGCGTGGTGATGGTGCGCCGGTCACGCCGCATCCTGCACACGCTCCGGTTCGCGGACCATTCCGTGCAGGGACTGGTTCTCGACAGATGGCACCACGACGGGCATTTCGACGACTGCACCGATGGCTATCTGTTCAGCCGCGATCTCGCGCTCGCGGCCGGGGCATGTGTCGCCTGGGTACGTGATTCGGGTGGTGTCGAGGCCGCCGATCGGCTCGGGTGTTCGTTCGACTTCGCGGACGAGCTACCCGGGCAGGCATGACGTCCTGCAATCACATCGCGCTCGGGGTCACGTGGTTCGAACAGGTGCGCGGAGCCGGGCTCCGCAAGAACAGTTCTCAGAGGGGGAAACTTGGTTGTCGCGAGACCCTGTCGCTGACGGCGACCGTCATCCACGTCCTGTGATGCGCAGTCCCCGCCACCCCGCCGCAGCGGACGCCACGGCCCCGGCTGCTCCCCCGATCACCGGATAACTCCACCAGGGAACCGGAAGCGCGTTCCACCATCCAGAGCCGGCGTGGTCGAGCGTCAGGGTGGTCGAGTAGCTCCTCGTCATCTCGACACCGCGCAACGGCACGTAGGCGCCGTCGTAGATCACCTCGCTCTGATCACGATAAAGTGCGAACCCCTCGACACCCAGGAAAACCAAGCCGATCACGACGCCCGCAAGGGCGCCCCACAGAACGAGGATGCGCACGCAGCACCCTAACCGGCGTCACGCCGTGCGCGGCTTCTCTACGCCGTAGCGGTCGTACCTCGACGGTTGGAACGGCTCGAGTCAGCCCATGTGAACCGGGGTGTCGCCGGCCGGCAGGTCGGTCTTGCGGGCACGAACCAACACCAGCACGATCGGGGTGATCAGGATGACCATGATCGCCGCTGCCGCGAACGCGTGCGCGTATCCGGAGACCTCCGCGGAGAACATGTAGTCGATCGTGGAGTTGATGAAGTTGCGGATCGGTTCCGGCAGGGCAGCGAGCTCGGAATCGGACGGCAGGGTCTGCGACGCCAGAGCCTCCGGGGGCACTCCGGCGGGCGGCACGGGCGCGATGTTCGACGACAGGTACGACGATTTGGCGGACGTGTAGATCGTAGTGAAAACTGCGGTTCCCAAGGCGCCACCGATCTGCAGGGCTGCGTTGACGAGTGCGCTGGCAGCACCGGCGTCGTGATCGGCGACCCCGATGAGTGCCACGTTCTGCATCGGCACCATGAGCAGACCCAACCCGAGCCCGAGGAGCATCACTCCGGGCAGCACGTGCGTCCAGTACGAGGTGTCGACGCCGATCTGCGTGAGCAGGACCAGACCGATGGCCGAGATGACGGGGCCGGCAGCCATCAACGGCTTCGGTCCCACGCGAGGCATCAATGCGGACGCTGCGGCAGCGGTGATCATGATGCCGCCGGTCATGGGGAGGGAGGCGACTCCGGCCACGACGGGGCTGAATCCGAGCACGATCTGGAAGTAGAAGGTCAGGTACAAGGTGCCGCCGAGAAGGGCGGCGCCGATGATGGCCGAACCGAGGTAGGCGGACCCACGGTCTCGATCCAGCAGGACGCCCAGCGGCAGAAGCGGATTGGCAGACCGGGACTCGACGACGACGAACGCGGCCAGCAGAACGATGCCCAGCGCGATGAAGCTGAGGGTTGAGACGTTGGACCAGCCGTCTTCAGCCTCGGTGAACCCATAGACGAGTGAACCGAGCCCGAGGGCGACCAGGATCGCGCCGGGAACGTCGTACCGCGTGTCGCCCTCAGCCTTGCTCTCCTTGACCAACGGGATGGCGGCGGCGGCCGCGAAGATCGCGACGGGAACATTGACCAGCAGGCACCAGCGCCAGTCGGCGTACTCGGTGAGCACGCCGCCGAGCAGCAGGCCTACGGCAGCGCCACCACCGGCGATGGCACCGAAGACACCGAACGCCTTGGCTCGTTCCTTCTCGTCGGTGAACGTGGTGGTCAAGATGGCAAGTGCAGCGGGGGCGAGCAGGGCGGCGAAGACGCCCTGTCCGGCGCGGGCGATGAAGAGCTGGTAGCCCTCCTGCGCCAGGCCACCGATGGCCGAGGCGATCGCGAATCCCGCCATGCCTACGAGGAAGGACCGCTTGCGGCCCCAGTAGTCGGCGATGCGGCCACCGAGCAGCAGCAACGCACCGAACGCGAGCGCGTAGGCGGTGATGACCCACGCGCGGCTGCTGTCGCTGATGCCCAGGTCTTCCTGCGCCTGCGGCAGAGCGATGTTGACGATGGTCGCGTCCAGCACGATCGTCAGCTGCGTGATGGCGACGATGCACAGCACGAGCCAACGACGCTCGTAGTTCGGATTGGCGTCGTTCTTCTCTGACGACACGATGTCGGGCGTGCTGGTCACGGGCGTGCCTCGGTCCTGGAGAGGTAAGCGGTGGATTGTCTTTTCGACGATTCGAAAATGTACCTTCGCGGTCCGACACGGTCAAACGAACTAGTTGGTTGGCGTAGGATTCGGCCTGTGAAGTCGGACACCCCCATATCCCCCGTCGCCTCTGACACGCGTGAACGAATACTCGATGCCGCACGCCGCGAGTTTGCCGAGCACGGCCTCGCCGGCGCTCGCGTCGACCGAATCGCACTGGCGTCTCGCTCCAGCAAGGAGCGCCTGTACGCGTACTACGGCGACAAGGAGCGGCTGTTCGGCGCGGTACTGGACCAAGGTTTCCGGCGGTTCGTCGAGTCCGTGCACTTCACCCCACGCGATCTACCCGGGTACTCCATGAATGCCTTCACCCGCCTCGCGAGTGAGAAGGATGAGCACCGGATGCTGCTCTGGGCGCAGTTGCAGGGCCATCTCCCCGCGAGCGAACACTCCGAGGTGATGAGTGAGCGTGTTCGTGAGGTCGAGCAGGCTCAGCGCGACGGATACGTCGACTCCCATTGGAGTGCAGCCGATTTGATGACGTTGATTTTCGGTGTGCTGTTCAGCTGGTTCACCACACCGGACCTCGACCAGCGAGCCCATCGGCGGTGGGACGACGACGAGATCGCGCGGCATCGTCTCGTCGTCGGCGAGGCGGTCCGGAGATTGGCGGAGCCGCGGGTAGAACGGTGATCACCCGATAGAAGGAGCCCCGTGACCGTGACCGAGGAGCGCCTCCTGATCGCCATCGCCGCAGTCGTCGGCGTCGGCGTCGCTCAGAACGCCATCGCGATCCCCTACGTCCGAGAGCGCGGCACTCGTTCGGTGGCAGACTTCTTCGTCGGCAAGATCTAGTCGACGGTGCCCGGCAAGCTCGCGATGGTCGATCTGATTCTCGTCGTCGTCGCGTTTCACGCGTGGGCGCTGCCGGAGTCGGGTCGACTCGGGATCCGCCGATGGTGGTGGGCAACGCTATTCATGACCTTTACCGTGGGGATCGGCACCGCGATCCCCTTCTTCCTCGCTGCACGGGCTCGGGCGTTGCGACTGTCGACCTGACGGGGTTCCCGCGCGGGAAGACCGTGCCCCCGCTGCACAGCATTCCGCGTAGAAACTTGTCCTCGACAGACGACACCAACGACGCGCGTATCGACGCCTGCACCGACGGGTGCCTGATGATCGCCTCGACCGGCATTGCCGCGGGGTTGCCGCTGTACATAACCAACCCCGACGATTACATCCGACTGGACAAGCTGCTGCAGGTTGTCCCCGTCGCGCGCCCGCGACTCCGCACGAGAGCAGGCAGTGACGGGTGGTCGACTCTCTGCTTCACAACCACGTTCACCCCATCGCCACCAGATCCCGGTACCGCTCCACCACCGTCCCGATCACCTGATCCCCATCCGCAGCCCAGACAGCCGCGTTGAAGATCTCCACTTCCACGTCACCGCGGTAGCCGGCCTCCTCGACCCACCGCCCGATGGTGGCGAAGTCGATCACCCCGTCACCCATCATCCCGCGGGACAGGAGGGGGTCTGCTTCCATCGGCACCAACCAGTCGCACACCTGGTACGAGCTGATGCGGCCACGCTCCCCCGCCTTCTTTATCTGCGCCTCGAGGTCGGGGTCCCACCACACATGGAACGTGTCGACGACGACGCCCACCGCCTCCACCGGATGCGGCTCCGCCATGGCCAGAGCCTGACCCAGCGTCGAGATCACCGCCCGGTCGGCCACGAACATCGGATGCAACGGTTCCAACGCAATCCGCACACCTCGCTCCAGCGCGTACGGCACCAACTCGGCGAGTCTCTCGGACACCCTCGCCCTCGCACCGATCAAGTCGCGACCCGGGATCCCGCCCATCACCATCACCAGTTCGGGAGCCCCCAACTCGGCTGCCTCGTCGAGCGCGCGACGGTTGTCGTCGAGCCCGTCATCGTCGATGGCCGTGAGGAAGCCACCGCGGCATAGGGTCGACACCCGCAGCCCGGCATCGGAGATCATCTTCGCCGACTCCGTCACCCCGGCTTCCTGCACACGATCACGCCACGGCCCGATCGCACCGAGCCCTGCTCGCGCCGCGCCCTCGACGGCCTCCTTCAGGGTCCAGTTATTCACCGTCTTGGTGTTGAGAGACAGGCGTTCGAGACTCATGCCGACACCCCGTTCAGCTCCAGGTACACGCCCATCCGGTGCACGGCCAACGCCGGGTCTGCCAGTAGCCCAGCACGATCCGCCAGGACGAACAGTTGCGTCAAGTGCTCCACACTGCGCCCCGACGCCAACCCGCCGACCATCGAAAAGCCAGGCTGCTTCCCGTTCAACCACGACAGGAACGCGATGCCCGTCTTGTAGTAGTAGGTGGGCGCCGCGAAGATGTGCCGGCCCAGGTCCTGCGTCGACCGCAAGATCTCCTCGGCCCGAGCCGTGTTGCCGCGATCGAGCTCCTGCAACGCCGTGGACGCCGCGGGGTAGATGCCGGCAAAGATGCCGAGCAGCGCATCCGAGTGATGTTCACCGTCGCCCATGATGAGCTCCGGATAGTTGAAGTCGTCCCCGGTGTACAGCCGCACTCCGTCGGGCAGAGCCGCGCGAAGGGCGATCTCATGCTGAGCGTCCAGCAACGACACCTTCACGCCGTCGACCTTCGCGGCGTGCGCGTTGATGAGTCCGCGGAACGTCGCGGTCGCCTCGTCCACGGACGCGCTCCCCCAGTAACCCTCGAGCGCAGGGTCGAACATCGTTCCGAGCCAATGCAACACGACGGGCTCGTCGACTTCGTCGAGCAACGTCGAGTAGACGGACAGATAGTCGTCTGGCGACGACGCCACCCGCGCCAGCGCACGCGAGGCCATGATGATCACCTTTGCGCCGGACTCCCGCACCACCGCGATCTGCTCGCGGTAGGCGTCGAGGACACGAGCGAGGCCCTCCCGGCCCGACGGCAACGTCGTCAGGTCGAGCTGGTCCGTTCCGGCTCCGCAGGCGAGTAACCCACCGACCCGAGCGGCCTCGGCACCCGATCGTCGGATCAGCTCGGAGGTCGCCGCCCAGTCGAGGCCCATGCCGCGCTGCGCGGTGTCCATCGCATCGGCGACACCGAGGCCGTACGACCACAGCTCGTGCCGGTATGCGAGGGTGGCATCCCAGTCGATGTCGGCTGGTGCGCCAGGTGTGTTGTCGCCCGTCGTGCGCGGAATGACATGTGCCGCTGCGTAGGCGATGCGTGAGGTGATCGGGGAGGTGGGCTTCGTCCACTCACCGGGCTCCCCCAGCTGGTACGAGCCGTGGCCCGGCAGTGCGATGGTCAGGCGCGAGTCGACGGCGGTCACAGCGAGATCTCCGGCACGTCGAGGCGGCGGCCCTCCGCGGAACTGCGCAGGCCGAGTTCGGCCAGCTGGACACCGCGCGCGGCGGACAGCAGGCCGTAGCGGTGGGGGCGCTCGGCGATGACGTCGCGCAGGAACTCCTCCCACTGCAGCTTGAAGCCGTTGTCCAGATCGGCGTTGGCCGGGACGTCGAGCCACTGGTCGCGGAAGGGTTCGGTGACGGGCAGATCGGGGTTCCACACGGGCTTGGGGGTGTGTGAGCGGTGCTGCGCGACGCAGTTACGCAGTCCCGCCACCGCGGAACCGTGAGTGCCGTCCACCTGAAACTCGACCAGTTCGTCGCGGAACACACGGACGGCCCATGACGAGTTGATCTGCGCGACAACACCGTTCTGCATCTCGAAGATGCCGTACGCAGCGTCGTCGGCGGTGGCGGCGTACTCGTTGCCCTGCTCGTCCCACCGCGTCGGGATGTGGGTGGTGGCCTTGGCGGTGACGGTCTCGACCTTGCCGAGGATGCCCTCGAGCACATAGTTCCAGTGGCAGAACATGTCGACGACGATGCCGCCGCCATCCTCTGCGCGGTAGTTCCAGCTGGGGCGTTGCGCCGGCTGGCCGTCGCCTTCGAAGACCCAGTAGCCGAACTCGCCGCGTAGGGAGAGGATGCGCCCGAAGAAGCCCTCGTCGACCAGTCGCTTCAGCTTTACCAGTCCGGGGAGGTAGAGCTTGTCGTGGACGACGCCGGCCGTGACGCCCGCGTTCTGCCCGATGCGCGCCAGCTCGATGGCCTGCGTCAGTGTCTCGGCCGTCGGCTTCTCGGTGAAGATGTGCTTGCCGGCCTTCATCGCCGACGACAGTGCCTCCGCGCGACGTGAGGTCACCTGGGCGTCGAAGTAGATGTCGATCGACGCATCATCGATGACCGACTGCGCGTCGGTGGTGTACTCGGCGATGCCGTGCTGAGCGCAGAGTTCCTGCAGCTTGGCCTCGTTGCGGCCGACGAGCACCGGCTCGACCTGGACGCGCGATCCGTCCGCGAGCAGCAACCCGCCGGCGTCGCGAATCGGGAGGATGGAACGCAGAAGGTGCTGACGGTAGCCCATGCGACCGGTGACGCCGTTCATGGCGATGCGCAGGGTTCGGGTGGGGTGAGACATCGAATGGCCTTTCTGACTGCTCGGCAGCCAGGTCTGAAGAGTGCACGACCGAGGGGAACGAGGCGCGCGAGGGCCTCGGGAGACGGTGCGGCGGAAAGTCCTGCACGCGTCGAGGGGCAAGTCAGCTTCGGAATGCGCTTTCCAAGCTATGCTGTCGAGGTCGATCGGTCAACAGGCACCGGCAGACCGCAACGATTTCATGGGGGTGGCGAGCATGGCGGCAGTGCGATTGCGTGACGTGGCAGCAGCGGCCGGCGTCTCCCAGGCCACGGCATCACGGGTGCTCAACGGCTCGTCGAGGGTGCCCGGCGAGGGCGTCGCCGACCGAGTCCGCGCCGCCGCAGCCGATCTCGGTTACATTGCGAATGCCCAGGCCCAGGCTCTGGCGCGGTCGTCAACGGGGCTGATAGGCCTCGTCGTGCACGACGTCGCCGACCCGTACTTCTCCTCCATCGTCCGCGGCGTGCAGAACGAGGCACGTGACGCCGGCAAACTCGTGCTGCTCGCGAGCACCGAGCGCGACTTCGCCATCGAGCGACAGTCGGTGAGCACGTTCATCTCCCACCGCGCCGATGCCATCATCCTGGCCGGATCGCGGCAGAGCGGCGACCTCGACCGCGCCCTGGAACGCGAATTCGAGGCGTATCGGGACAACGGCGGCCGCGTCGTCGTCATCGGCCAGCCCATGCCGTTCGGAGCGGCTGTCGAACCCGAGAACCATTCTGCATCAGCAGCATTGGCCGAAGCACTGTACGAGCACGGCCATCGGCGGTTCGCCATCATCGGCGGACCGGGCAACATCCGGACGTCCGCGGACCGTCGCAACGGATTCGTCGAGGCACTCTGCCGTCACGGCATCACGCCGGAGATCGAGGTGGCCGGCGACTTCTCCCGCGACGGCGGCTACAGCGCAGCACGACGCCTCGCGGCGGCGCTGGAACTGACGCCCGGTCACGGCGCTCCCCCGTGTGTCTTCGCCGTCACCGACGTCATGGCCATCGGAGCCATCGCCGCATGGCGTGAGCTGGGCCTGAGCGTTCCTGCCGACGTCTGCGTCGCGGGTTTCGACGACATCCCGACGCTGCGAGACCATGTCCCGAGCTTGTCGACGGTGGCATTGTCTCTCGTCGACATCGGCGAGCGTGCCGTCCAGCTAGCGCTCGACCCATCGGACCGCGCCCTCGACGCGCACGAGTACGCACCGGGAACGGTCGTCCTGCGCGCGAGCAGCGCCCTGAGCAGGTAGTTGTCCGTTTTCCTTGACACTGTGGGCGCGATCACATTAGATTCGGCCGCAGCTTCGGAAAGCGCATTCCAGCGGGAGTAGTCGGACCCGCACCACTACTAGCTTTAGGACTCCTCATGGCGGTAACAACGTCGGTCGAGGCCCCACTCGCTGCACGGTCGGCACCGCATCCCGCGCCGACGCGTCGTCGACGGTTTCCCTCGTTCCGCAACACCTGGTCCGGCTTGTGGCGGCCCCTCGCTCTCGTGGCTGCGCTCGTCGTCGCGTGGTGGGCGGTCACGACCACTGAACTGGTTGCGCCCTACATCCTTCCGTCCCCCGGTGACACCTGGTCGACGATGGTGGACAACGCGTCCTACCTCGCCGGACACACCTGGGTGACCACCTACGAGACCATCGCGGGCTTCGTCATCGCCGGCCTGGTCGGCATCGCCGTCGCGGTGGTGATGATCTACTCGTCGTCGATCGAGAAGACGATGTACCCGCTCATCCTCTTCGCTCAGGTCATCCCGAAGATCGCCATCGCACCACTGTTCGTCGTGTGGCTCGGCTTCGGCGCCAGCCCCAAGATCCTGGTCGCCGTCCTCATGGCCTTCTTCCCCATAGTCATCGCCGGCATGGCGGGCCTGCGGTCCGTCGACCCGGAGATCCTCGAACTGACGTCCACGATGGGCGCGAGCAAGTGGAAGACGTTCTGCAAGGTGCGTTTTCCCGCCTCGCTGCCGCAGCTGATGTCCGGCCTCAAGATCGCGGCGACGCTCGCCGTGACCGGTGCGGTGGTCGGTGAGTTCGTCGGCGCCAACGAGGGACTCGGCTACGTGATCCTCCAGGCGAACGGAAACATCGACACCGCAATGCTGTTCGCCGCCCTCATCATCATGTCTCTGCTCGGCATCCTGCTGTTCCTCGTCATCGAGATCGCCGAGAAGTTCCTCATCCCCTGGCACGCATCGCGCCGCTCCACCGCGTCCGTCGGCGCAGTGTGACCCGGCTGCCTCACCCACACCTCCTCGAAAGAAGACTTCCATGAAGCTCAAGACTGCCCTCGTGGCTGCGGTAGCCGCGTCGCTCGCTCTCGCCGGATGTGGCGGCGGCGGTGGCGGTGCGGAGAAGGCTCCGGGCGCCGACGGTGAGACCACCGCAACGTCCCTGATGCTCAACTGGTACCCCTACGGCGAGCACGCACCGTTCTACTACGGCGTGCAGGAAGGCATCTTCGCCAAGCACGGCATCGACCTCACCATCACCGCCGGCCAGGGGTCGACCAAGACCGCGCAGGCCGCCGGCTCGAACCAGACCGACTTCGGCTGGGCCGACTCCGCCGCCGTCATGTCCAACATCGACAAAGGCGTCAAGGTCAAGAGCCTGGGCGTCTTCCTACAGACGACGCCGTCGGCCGTCCAAGTATACGCCGACGGTCCCATCCAGACCACCGCGGACCTCGCCGGCAAGACCATCGCCGTCTCCGCCGGTGACGCGCCCACCACCACGTTCCCGATCTTCCTCGACCGCGCCGGTGTCCCCGAGGACCAGGTGCAGCAGCAGAGCCTCGACTCCGCGGGCAAGATCGCCGCCATGCTGTCCGGCCAGGTCGACGGCCTCATCGGCTTCGCGCACGACCAGGGGCCGAACATCGCGAACAAGTCGGGCCGAGAGATGCGCTACCTCCGCTACTCCGACGAGGGCCTGAACTTCTTCAGCAACGGCCTCATCGCCAACACCTCCACCATCGAGAGCTCCCCGGAACTGGTGCAGGCCATGGTCGACGCCACCACCGAGTCGTTCGAGGCCGCCATCGCCAACCCCGAAGAGGCCGTCAAGGCCATGGTGGGCAAGGACCCGCAGACCCCGCCGGAGTCGGTGCTGCTGCAGCAGTGGCAGGAGACCATCCCGCTGCTCACCACCACCAACACCGAGGGCCAGGCACCGGGCGTCAACGCCGAGGAGGACTGGACCAACACCATCTCCATCCTCGGTGACGCCGGTCTGACCGAGGTCGGAGCCGAGCCGTCGAAGTACTGGGACTCCTCCTTCACCTCCAGCAAGGAATGAGCGACGACATGAGCGCCATCACCCACGAACGGCCCACCACCGTCACCGACACCGCCGTCTCGGTCGACAACCTCACCGTCCAGTTCTCGTCCAAGCGCGGCGACGTCACCGCGTTGTCCGACGTCGACCTGAAGGTCGGCAAAGGTGAGTTCGTCTCCATCGCCGGCCCGTCGGGCTGCGGCAAATCGACACTGCTCAAGGTGGTCGCCGGTCTGACCGGCGCCTCCCGCGGCTCCGTCGAACTGGCCGGCCGCGAGGTGAAGGGGCCGCAGCGCAACATCGGCTACGTCTTCCAACGCGCAGCGCTCCTCGAGTGGCGAACCGTCCGCAAGAACATTCTGCTCCAGGGCGAGATGCGCGGCATGAACAAGAAGGCTGCCGCGGCGAAGGCCGACCAACTCATCGAGATGACAGGCCTCACGGGCTTCGAGGGAGCACTCCCCCATGAGCTGTCCGGTGGCATGCAGCAACGCGTCTCCCTGTGCCGGGCGTTACTGCACGAGCCCGAGGTGCTGCTGATGGACGAGCCCTTCGGCGCCCTCGACGCCCTCACCCGCGAGAAGATGAACGTCGAACTGCACCGAATCTGGCGGGAGACCGGCACCACGGTCATGCTGGTCACCCACTCCGTCGCCGAGGCCGTCTACCTCGCCAACCGCGTGGTCGTCATGAGCCCCAGGCCGGGGCGGATCGTGGACATCCTCGACGTGGACCTCCCGGTGCACCGGGAGTACAGCGCGACGATGGAGAAGCCGGAGTTCATCTCCGTGGCCAACACGGTGAGGGACCTGCTGGGGGCTACGACGGGGGCGGATTGATACCGACGCGCTTCGGCAACTCCTGGCTATGGCTCACGGGTAGTCGTTCTCCGTTTGTGATAAAAGCAATCTTCGGCGGCGATTCTATCGACGGCGCACGAGACCAGTCATTGCCGCGAGACCGATTGCAGCAAACACCCATGCCGCTATGCGGAGCAACGCGAGAAAAATGCCGAGCAGAACCGCCCACTGGCCTGAACCCGCTAAGGTCCATTCTGGCCGGACGGCGCCAGATGCGGTCGGAAGCAAATTTTGGAGGGTGAAATTGAGCGTACTGAAGCAGGGCGTACCACCACCATCACCTCGGCACAGATCATTGGCACTCCGTCCAGATGACTGATTCACCGCTACCACTTTTGCCTTATTTGTCCAAATAAGTAAGCCAGCAAGCGTTATCGACCCGAGGAGCCAAAGAGATGGACGTGCTGGCATATAGCCATACCCAGTGACAGCTGCGTAGGAAAGTCTTAAGATCTTGGTCCGACCAAACGCCATCCGCCTGGTTATCTGACGCTCGACGTGCAACCTCATATGTCTTGCTTGGTCAGGATGGCCAATTCGCTCGTAAACATCGGCAACCTCGAACCAAGGCTGCGGTATGAACTCGACATAATCTGGCGACCTTTCGGGGTCGCGGTAAATTTTCTCAAGATAACCGCGTGCTTCTTTCCAATCACGACGAACCCCACCCCGAATGTCGGAAACGCGCCAACCCGCAGCAGAGATGGTGGCGTGCTCGAATGCGGGGTGCCACCAGTCCGTCGACCCTTCGTCTAAACGTGGCAGCTGGAGAGCATCGATAGACGAGAGATCGAGATGTAGATTACCTGTGATTTTTTCGGGTCTCAAAATGAGGCTGCCGATTTGGGCTCCTTCGAGATTCAGAGCGTCAGCACCTAGGTTCTGCAAGATCGAATCTTCGAACTCTAGCCGGCCTCGGATACTTATGTTGATGGCCCGGATCTCACCCCTTACGAGAGTTCGATGCAGGTACACCCCTCCGTCGATGCGACCACCGCTGATATTTAGCGCGCACTCTCGGTCGTCCTGGTCTCCATCAATGAAGGAAATAAGCGACGAATCAACGATCCGACAACACTTGAGCAAACTATCCGAAAACGTCAACTCACCGCCTATTCGGACACCAATTGCATTTACTTGACCCGACACACTGGATCCTCGGGCGACCAAATCGCCCGTAATTGATGTAGCATTCAAGGAAAGGGCAATTCCAAATTCACTAGCCAAGATTGCATCACTCAGATCAACGAAATTCGCAACGTTGGCGCCGTCGAGAACCAGGACGGCGCTTCCGTTACTGTTCCCAAGTCTCGCCTTCTTCATATCCAGGTGGCCGCTGACCGATGCGCTCTTAATCGCGATTTCCCCAAAGGCCGTCAAATTAGACATTTCTATATTCAGCATCCGGACTCCTTTCAAACTGAGCGCTGGTCCAGTCCTGTTGGAGAGATGTCCTCTATTCATCTCTAGACTGCCCTTTGAAGACAGCCCGTCTGCCGAGAAGCCACCGATGGCAATAAGATCATCGGCGGCTATTCCTGAAGTGATGTCTGCACTATCTAAACAAAGCGCATATTCAGAATGCGATCGTATTTCAGCGTGTTCCAAACTAATCTGACCAGACACCTTCAGACCCTGCCCTCGTAGCCCGCCCAGGATGAACGAGTGCACGGCAAAGATGCTACCGTCGATGTTCGCCCCGTCGAGATTCAGAGCCGAACCTCGGGCGGCATAAAGACGAGCACCGCAGATATTGAATTGGTCGGCGAGCTTCGTCCCGACGGCGCGGAACGCAGCACTTGTAAGCAGACCCTCCGCGAAGACCCCTAAGTCAATATGGGCTGAATCTAATACAACCGCATTATCGCAATCAGTGCCGTCAATTGCAACTTGACTCAGGTTCAGTTGGCCCTCGATTCGCGTACCCGCAGCACTGAGTTGTCCTCGGATCACACTCGCCGATAAGAGCAAACCGCCCTGAATGTTCGCAGCGTCCACCACAAGCCCGGGCAAATTGCAATTTTTGAAGGCGATAGTCGCCAGCTTGGCATCCCGCAACTTTACAACCGAATCGAAACGGCAGCCTTCGAACTCAACTCGATGTAAGAATGAGACACGGTTCCAGTTCGCGGCACCGGTGATAGATGCTCCGCTGATGCAAATGCCGTTTGGGTCACACACACCGACGGGGTAGTTCTGCGTGAAGACTCTTCTTATAGCATTTGCCGGGATAGCCGGTAACGTCGACTGTCTTCCCAACTCTCGTGCTCGACCGCATTCATTCCTGCCTTCTGGGAACAGGTTCAAAACGCCTCCTGCTGCGAGCGCATCGGTTAGTCGACTAACCCAAACATCTTCGTCTACCAGCGTTGCGTGCATGTTTAAATCTTTCTGTGCGCAGCAATTGGGAGTCGCCCGAATTTAGTTGCTCATAGTTGCGCAACGGCGAGTCGATTCGAACAAGCTTTGAGAGAACAGACAATTACCGCGAGTCACAGGGCGTTGCCACTCGGCACCAACGCGCTCCTCTCCCCCACCCACATGACCGACAACTGGTCCCTCGCCCTCGTAGCGGCGACGTACACCAGTGACCTCTCCCGCTGCAGCGCATCACCGCGATCCCCCTCTGGGAGTTGGGCGATGATGTAGTCCCTGGGCATGGCGTTGGCGCTCACACCCACGAGGATGACGTTGGCGAACTCCATCCCCTTCGCCCGGTACATGGTCATCGCCTGCACTCCACCCGAGGATGACTTACTCGTGTTGTCGACAAAGCTGGCCGTGACCCCGCGCTCCCCGAGCGCACGTGGCAGTGCCGACGCTTCCTTGTTCGCCGGCGCAAGCAAACCTATCGATGCCGTTTGCCCGCCTCCCCACGCCAACACTTGCTCGGCGACCTTGTCGTAGAGGTCGGACAGATTCGCCGCCTGCACCGTCGAGGGCGTCGGGCCTGTGCGTGCTGAGCGATAGCCCACGGAGTCTTCCGAGTCCCCCTCGAGACCGACGAAGTCGTCGCCGGTGAGAACGCTGAGGGCGTAGTGCAGGTTTTGCTGAGTCGTCCGGTAGTTGAGAGTCAGCCGTCGCGAGCGACCCACAATATTGATTCCGAGCTGCTTCAAGACGATCTTCTGGCCATAGATGCGCTGGTGTGCATCCTCGGCGAAGAAAAGATCATCGGGGCCCAGTGGGGCGAGCGCCCGCAGAAGCTGGAATCGGCTCGGTGTTAGGTCCTGCGCTTCGTCGACTATGACGTGATCAACGGGCCCCCTGGTCACCGGGGTCACCACCTCCGCCGCCAGCGCGGCCTTCTCCTCGAAGTCAGCGTATCCGGCTGCCGCGGCGGCCGAACGATAGCTCTCGACGACGTCCCACACCGCGTTGCGACGTGCGCGGTTGAGCGACACACCGCGCCCAGCGCGACGCACACGGAGGTACTCTCCCCGGTCGATAATGCGATTCGGCAGCACGACCAGGCTGTACTCCGTCTCGAAGAACGAGGGGACACTCAACTCGGGTGGGAGATCGACTCCGCCGACGACGATCGCATTCTTCCACGCATCATCGACGCGCCGGCCGAAAAGCTCCGAAGTCCTGGGCCCCAACACCCGTGCCACCGGACCCGGGTGAGCTGGATTCCCGTCGAGGTCAGTCTTGTAACGGTGCAGAATGCGCGCGGCAATGCTGTCGACGCTCGCGATGAACACTCCCGGCTGCCCGACGTCCCCGGCCAGGGTGAGAGTCGGATCGAGTAGCTTCATCTGCTCGACGAGACTGTCGGCAAGTGTTCGGTTGAAGGTCGTCAACACGATCCGCGCTGTGGGATCACGTCGAGCGAGAAACCTCGCGCGGTGAAGCAGCACCACCGTCTTTCCCGTTCCAGCGCCTCCGGTCAGACGGAAGGGGCCGGTCTGCCCCTTCTCTACCCACACCCGCTGTTCAGGGTGCAAGAACACTCTCCATGCGGCGAAGTCCGCAGCCTCGATCGCAGCACGCAATTCGTCATTATCCTCGACGAACGCAAATTGCATGCGCGCGGCCGGGTGCTTGAGTGCGGCGATGAGACGCTCGTCTTCGGTCCCCTTCTTGGGAATCTCGAGTCGAAGCGCGTAACGATCTCGAACGTCCGACAGCGCAGTTCCGGTCGCGAGATCGACGAAAGCCTCGCCTTGCCATTTCGCCGGTGCCTTTTGCGCGTACGCGAGGATCTCGTCCTCGTCTCCGATATCCAGAGCACCGTCGGCGAAGGAGCTGTCCATTCCCAGAGCAGTGAGATCCTCGAGCGCGAATCCCCGTGAGCGCAGCGTGCGATCGTCGACTTGTGTGTGCACAGGCGGCGCCGGTACCGCAGCACTTGCCGCCGCAACTCGCTCCGGCTGGTACGAAATCTCGGCGATACCGTTGCGTGGGTTGATAGCCAACCGTCGGGTTCGTGCGATCTCGATCGCTTCGTCGTGAGGGTAGGCACCGACGAACACGAACAGTCGATCGCGGTCGGGATCGGTGATCTCGAAAAGAACAGCACGCCAAAAATTGTCGACGCGACCCGTACGAGCACGAGGGTCGGCCGAGTTTGCCATCGGCTCAATGTGCAAGCCGGACGATGCGTGCGATTGCATCAGTTTCTGGAGGAAGGCAAACACCTTTCTCTGCACACTGCCGTCGATGTTGTTCATGTCGCCCAGGACGATTTGCGGCATTAGCTGCTCCCATTCGTTACGGCGTCGAGTGCGGCCGCGGCAATTTCGGCGTCAGGCAAGACGATGGTCCAACCGGCATCCGTTAGTTCCTGCCGGTCGCGGTCATTGAGGTCGAAGTCGCTTGCAATGTGCTGTTTCGGCCAGGAGATCTCGATGGGTAGCCCATCCACTTCCTCGCCGACCACCGGTACGGGAACACCAGCCGCGGCGAGTGCCAGCACAAAGGACTTGGCGACGTCGGTGACCTCGTCAAACACTTCTTGCCACGCCGCATCCAACCCGGTGGCCGCCACGGTCTCGGCAGTTGTGTCATCGACACCGATCGTCATCGACGCCGACGCGAGGTGGCGGCGCGAGCTGAGGACGGCAGCTCTGGTCCGCAGCTGCAGCAGGTTCGACCACAGCAACCATTCGCGCCAGGCATCGACCGAGCTGTCGCCCAGAACCTCCTCGCTGTCATCGAGAACGACGGCAATTTCCGACTCCTGATGTCCGCCTGCTGGGATACGAATCGCCACCGCCAGTGTTGCCGACCGCCAGACGAACGTGTCACCGTCCGCATGGGTGACTGCTCCGCCGTCGAGCGCGGCCAGCGCCAGCTGGGCGGGCGACCCTCCGCCCGACCGAACGGCCGTCGCCGCCACGGCACCGACGGCGAGAATCGGAAGATGCTGCGCGAGTGCCCGCCTTGGTGCAGGGGTGGGGTTCTGGACCCAGGCGATGAGCAAATCGAGCGCGGTGCCGAACACCAGGTCGAGAGAGCTCTTCGACAGGGTGTCGCCCGCGATGCGCAGGACCCCCGGGACGAGTTCACGACGCAGCGCACCGCTGACCACGGAGTTGTCTTGCAAATCTTGATGGGTAACCGCTACGACCTGATACCCACCGTCGCGAAGATTACGACGCTTTTCGGCGTCGTCGGCAATGCGGTTGTGTGTGGCGGTGGCGTGCCAGCGTCGTCCGTCGGTGAAGATCGCCGTCGGCGGGACACCGGGGTTGGCGGATGTCAGGAGAAAGTCCGGCTTGGATCCGAGCACATTCTCCTGGGGGCGAAGTGTCCACCGGTTGCCGGGGCCAAGCGAAATTGTGAGAACGATGCCGCGATCCGACGGCGTCTGCGACACATTGGCGCCCAGGGCGTCGAGGCGCCGGGCGAATTCGGTACGGAACCTGCGTTCAAGCGCAGATTCGGGATCATCGTCGGCCGGTTCGTCATCGACTATCACCCACGGCATTGCCGCGGGTAGAGCTGCGTCGTCGTCCGGTGTCAGTTCACGGCCGGCGAGCAGCGTTCTGAGATGTCGCTCGGCAGCGCTGCGCGAGGTGTAGCGCACCTCCGACGGGGCTGCGAACGGCAGCAGGCACTTTTCACACGCCAGCTTGCCATCACCCGCGCAAGGACACGTGGCAACGACCTCGTGCGCCAACCGCAGCACGTTCCAGATGTTCTCGGGGCGGGCGAGGTCTGCCAGATATCCGGTCCCGCCGGGTACGACGTCGTGCAAAAGCAACCCGGGAACGACAGAGCCGGACGTGGTTGGATCCTGCGCGACCACCACCTGCAGATGGTCGGGTTCGCCGCCGATGCGTTCACGCAACCCAACAAGCAAGGCCGCGGAGAGCGACGGCACCGCGAACGAGTCACCCCAGGTGATCGACGGCGGAAGCCGCAGGACGATGCCCTCGGTGGTGAGGGACCGCGCAAGCGCCAGCGTCGTCGTCGACTCCTCTATCGCCTTTCGTAACGAACACCACGGCCGGTGTTCACGCGGATGATTCTGCCGCGTGTCGGTGTCGAGCTTGCCGCACTCCGAGCAGACCCGGAACAAACCGGATTCCACCTCGGATCCGGCCAGTTGGCGCGATGACCCGCCGGTGCGGCTGCTCCCCGTGTTGATCCACCGGATCGTCATGTCACGACGATGGGTAACGCCGAAACCGAGACCGTCGACGAACCACCGCCGTACGTAGCGCGTCGGGTCGATGTCGGCGGCCGTGACAATGCTGTACGGGGTGCGATTGCGCTCATCCCTACTGTCGTCGATCGCGGCCTCGTCCCGGCGGATGACTGCAGACACACTCGTGAGTTCGATGACCGGCAACGTCTGGCCGGTATCGGCGATGGCAGCGCTCCCACATCGCGGACATGTTGTCGGTGCAACCTGGTCGATTTGCAGCTCTGCGATGAATCCACAAGCGGGACAACACGCCCATGTACGAATGGCGTCGTTGTCGACGCCAAGATCCACCGCGTCGATCTCAATGGCGTAACCGCCGGCGTAAAAAGTGGAGCCTGGCGCAAAGTCTCGAAGCGCCTGTGCAGAAGCACGTTTGAGTTCGAAGTCCGTCTGTCGCCATTCTGCGGACGCCGGGTCGATCCAGTGGACGGCGACGGACAAAGTCACCGAGTCGTCGAGGAGTGTGTAGTTGGGTAATAGCCCGAATGTCTCGAGCGCGCTGATCCAGTACTGCGAACGCAGCGAAGCGAGCTGCTTGGAGACGAGACCAGCAGAGACACGCGCCGTGCGGTAGGCAGCCTTGTCCTCCTCCGTCGCAGCAGAATTGCCGGCCTGCTGCCCGAGCTCTTTCATACCCGCGTTGATGGCCTTACTGCGATGGAGCAATGCCTCGACGCGGTGCTTCCAGTCGAAGGACGCTCGGTGACACCGCTTCGCGAGCGGGCTCGTTCCGGGCCCATGCGTTGGTTCCGAGAAAGTGCGAAGGCGCTTTGCGACACCGTCGTCCAGGTCGCGGAACCCCGCGAGAAATTCGTTGATGTAGTCGACGGCGTGTACTTCCGCGTCGAAGATGAGTTGGCCCAGATAAGTCTCCGGACCGGTCGTGCCCAGCACCTCGGAGATGGTGCGCGGGTGGATGCGGTCCGATCGTCGTGCCGAGCGGTCAGCGACCGACGCGAGGAACTGACGACGAAGGATCTCCTCGGCATCGAGATACGTCGCTGGTGGTCTGACCGAGCCATTAATCGTGGTGTCCGGTCTGGCGAACCGCGGGAGCTGGTCACCCCGCGCGGTGACATACGCGAGGGCCAGGGCGTTGCCGGTGAGGCGACCCGCTCGACCTACTCGCTGCACGTAGGACGCCACCGATTTCGGCAGCGATGACAACATCACGGCAGACAGGTCACCTATATCGATGCCCATCTCCAGGGTCGGGGTTGCTACCAGAACGTTCGGAGCATCCGGCTCGGGATCGGATGCTTTGAACTCCGATTCGTACCTCAAACGTGTTTCGTCATCGAGCAACGATGTGTGCTCGCGTGCCACGACGCGTCGAACATCATTGTCCCGATACATCTCCCGGTAGAAATTGTCCTCGATCGAATGCGGTTCGAGAATGCCACTACACCGATCGAGGAAGCAGGGTCCGAGTGCCAGCTGCACAGTTGCGGTTGCCCCGAGCACACTCACATCCCCGCACACCGAGCAGATCAGTGAGGCAAAGTGCGCCGCGATCGCGGCTGCGTCAAGCGGCTTCACAACTACGGAAGTGGGTGCAAGGGCAAAGGTTCGGTTGCCGGTGGCGGTTGAGAGTTCACCGAGAAGTCCGTCACGAGCAAGGCGTTCGACCAGTAATCGCGCGAGACCCGCACCCTCGGCGCGCGGAACGCCAAGATTTTTGGCAGCCCATTGGGCGTGCCAACCGCGCGTTGCGGCCACCGGTTCCAGGTCGGAATCACTGCGCTCTAGTGTGCCGATCAGAGCAAAGCCCGGAGCCGAGCTGCCGCGGCCGAACGCAGGCATCCCCTCGCTGCGAGGTCGCCCTCCCGTCACACGCCAGCGCGCACCGTCCTCGTAACGAAACTTCTCGAACCACACGTGGGCGATTGCTCCGCGAAGCCTCATGTGTTCGAGGACGCCTCGTACCCATCGGACCAGCTGGTCCTCCGACGGTCCATCATTGAATGCTGTCTGTACACCGGCAGATTCGAGAGCTGATCGGCCGGCGGTACGTAGAGCAGCGACGGGAACATCGACTTCGGCGACAGCGGTACCGGTACGGCTCAGTGTGCGGCCAACTGTAGATCGCAGTCCGAACTCAAGCGACAAGTCGAGCAGCAGTCGCTTGGTCACCCGTGCCCTCGACTCCCCCACCTGGCTGAGCTTTGGGCGCGTCCAGAACTTCTTGAACTCATCGCGGTCCGCGAGATCGGGCGGTAAAAGCCGGTAGCGGGCATGCTTGTCGTCACCGGCATCAGAAATCATGGTCTGCGCTAGCGATTCGAGGTCGATGCCGTCCTCGGGCACTGCCTGTCGGATCAGTGCGCGCAGGGTCAGTGATCGCGACCTTGCTTGGACGAAACCTGCCCGGTGAGCGGCATCTTGCACGCTGTCAGTGAAAACGAGTGCGCGCTTCTCAGCAGAATCGAGTTCTGGCGTGCCGAACATTGTCGACAGCGACACGGAAAGCATTGTGGCGATTGCTGATCCAAGGAAGCGGATTCCGTCCCGTTGCCCGCAGGACGGGCAGACGTCGCGCACAGCGCTCGTTCCGGCGTCCGCGCTGAGGTCGACGAGCACCGGGACTGCCCCGCCCTCGGCGAGAGTCCCGATGTCGGGGCGCGTCGTGACAATCCGGCGCTCGGGGCTAACGAGCCACGCCAGGCGTGCTGCGTCACCGGGCTCCGCTGCCGAAACTTTGGTGTCGGTGGCGAGGTCGCCTTCGGCCGGGGCATGGATGAGTGCGCGGAAGCGATCGTCGTTGGCCGCCCGGCGTCGACGGATCGTCGCCTCGTCAGTATCGAGGTCAGTTCCGGTCGGGGCGAGAACGACGCCCCATCCGGATCGGTTGCAGAGGCGGCAGTACACGGCGGGAAGCGAAAGCGCAATGTCCTGAGCACCGTCAAGCGCGTCGATCTGAATACCGTCGTCACCCCACGTGAAGGACGGGGAATCCGAGACTGCCCTATCGAGACGCGTGAGCTCACGAATCCAGAGATGGACGTCGACCGAGACTGCGTCTCGATTCGGTCCGTCGGCACGGACGTGACTGAGCGCAGTGATCAACGCGCCCAGCGCCGCCCGGCGTTGTGTGGGTTCGATACCAGACGGGTTCCGCCCGGTGCGATTTTTGGGGGTGATACCGAATGTATATGTCCCGTCGTCGGGCGTGAAGAGATCGGACTCTGCGAGATCGGCGACGGAGACTGCTGTCGTGCATGCGCCGACAAGTCGACACACCAGAGGATGGGCGCGCATGATCGCCAACTGATCGGACCGAACCTCGGCGCTGTCTATGCCGAGAGCTACACCAGTCAGAGCGCGACACACCAGTTCGGTGATCTCTGCTGGATCACGACTCGAGGCGGCTTCGGCAAGTGCGGCGACGAGGTCCTCGTCGATCACCGCGAGCGAAGACGATGCGGTGTCCAGCTCACTTGAAGCACCGCCCCGTCGCCACTCGTCCAACGAGAGCCGTGACTCGGTGATCACGGCATCATCGGTGAATTGCTGCCCGAAGACGGTTCGCGCGAAGTCCAACATCGCCGACGGATCGTTGCCGTCTCCGAGAGTTGCCGATGTGGCGATCGGAGTGATCATCCCCAGCGGATTCGATTGACTGTCCAACGAAGCGTCAGCGTCGTCACCCCTAATAGCGCGGAGGGTCATGCCGAGCCGGCGGAGGAGCATCGACACGTCGGTGCCTTGCGCGCCGTCATAAGTGTGAAACTCGTCGAGCACGAGGTACTGCAGGCTGTGGGCGCTTTGTTGCCACAACCCCGCGTCGGCGCTGCGGAGCAGTAGCTGGTCGAGCATCTTGTAGTTGGTCAGCAGGATGTCCGGGGCGACGCTGCGTATGACGTCGCGGTCGGTGATCAGTCCATCTGCTGAAACCATGGTGCGCTTGTCGCCAGCCTCACCGGTGTAGAGAGCGGCGGTGACTCCGGCCAGTGCGGTGTGGCCGGCGATGGTTCGAGCGAGGCGACCTGCTTGATCGTTGGCGAGCGCGTTCATCGGATAGAGGATGATCGCTTTGGTGCCGGTAATGCCACGACGCTTCGCCCGCTGAACGTGATCGAGAATCGGGTTCAGGAACGCTTCGGTCTTGCCCGAGCCGGTGCCCGTGGTGACGAGCGTCGGCCGGGGTTGAACCTCTTCGCCGTCCGGCCCGTACGAGCTGAGCCGTTCGAACGCCGCGGCTTGGTGTCCGTAGGGCGGGAAGCCTTCGTACCATTCGAGAGTTTCGCGCCAGCCCTCAGCGGCGGGCCGGAAAGGAAGCCTCAGCCGGAGATAGGGTCCGCGGAACATGCCGTTTGACCGGTCGGATAAAAAGTCGTCGAGAATTCGCCGAGCGTCGGGATCAGATAACGCGAATGTCGTTCCAAGATAATCGATCAGGCTTGCAGCGATCCGGTCGGCTTGCGCGAGCGGCAGTAACTCCGCCATCAACGACCCTCGGCGTTGATGGACTTCCAAGACTCGGGCGACGTCCCACCAACGATGCCGAAGCGACGCTCGAATTCCGCGTAGGCCTCTCGCATGTCGTTCTCCCGGTCCAGGAACTGGAAGGGCAGCTCGTACACGTAGGTATTGCCTGACGCGTTCGCGGCGGTCCGCTGATCGACGGTCAAAGAATCACCCCTTTTGCGCCACTCGACAAGCACAGACTGCGGGACCAGACGACCGTTCGAATCGTAAAGGTACGTCTTCCGGTCATAGCCGTACAGGACTGGAAATTGGGTACGATATATGGTGCAAAGCTCATCGGCCGTCAGGCCGAAACCCAGAGCAACAAGTGCGTCTATTTCTATATGAGCCTGACGACGGTCACGCGAAACGCGGAGTGGCGTGTCCGTCGACCATGCTGAAGCGGCAGTAACCGGAATCGAACCTATTGACATTTCGTTCCAATCCGTACGAAATACGTCTGCCCAAATCGCAGAATAGGCCTCAGTGATAACACTCAATAAAAGAAATCGAACTCGAAGTTCTCTACGAATTCTCCAGTTAGTTACCATCGGCAGCCGTGCAATCACAGATCCACGAATATCGTTCTTCGGTGCGCTCCGGATTAAGAAATCGATCGTCAACGACGATAGGACGGCCCCAACTTCAAGCAAGGATTCGCCGCTCTCGGGAACGGCCAGGCTTGATATGCCGTCTACGTGTGCCACCGATGGTGGAATCAGCGCTGGAATTAGAGTTCTCTCACCAGTGTTGCCTGCCATTCGACGCCATGCGACTCGATAGCAATCTCGAGCCCCGACTGCAAGCAGCAACCCATCCTTACTGGTCACATCCCAGGAGGTATAAGCAGCGTCGTACCGCGCCCTGCTTCCTGCAGGCTTGTACGAGGTGTCGGCAGCCAATTAGCAGATAACATCTCCAGGTTTACTGGCGTCCAGTCTTGCTGGTGCAACATTGTCGAGTTCGGCGACTTGTAAGCAGGATTCCCGACATAGATGTGGGGGCCCTGAAGGATGACATCCTCCAACGAATTCGGCACGCCCCAACTCGATTCGAAATACCCCTTGGTACGGTCGTTCTTCTCATGCCAGCCGGCGGAGAAAAATAAGCCCAATTTGTCGATCCGCGGAGCGGCTGCAAGCTTTTCAAGGACGGCAGCAGAAGAAGCGTTCACCGAGTAGACCATGCGCGTCTGGCGCGAAGGCACATCGGGCGCTTCGAGCACGTTCTTCCAAGATTCCAAGATCAAGTCATCCACTTCAATGATCCGACCCGAATGAGGTCGAAGATCCCAGTTGCCATCTGGATCTTTTATTCCCGTCTCCGGACCTAAACCGTCATGGTTCATTGATCGAAGAACGGTCTCTGGTTGATACATTGAAGATGCCGATAAAAATTTGACATCACGTGGTGTTCCATAAACATTGACACCGAAACTTTTTTGGTGCTGAATTTCAAATAGATTCAGTTCATTTACAAAATTCCAGTGACGACGAAGCCGTTTAAATGTTGCTTCACGCAGTAACCCCGCCTTTTCGTCGGTAAAATGAGATTCCAAATGAATCAAAGCCGATATTCCCTTTGGAGATTTGAGGGCCCAAACGCGCTCCATGAAGCATCGGTATAAATCTGGTTGCAATCCTTCTAGGTGGTGATACTGTCGACGGTCCCCTAGAATGGCCGCGACGGCAGCTACTTCGGACGTGCCAGCGACTGCAAGATCTCGTATCCTCGGTTCTTCTAGCACAGTCACGCGACGCGCTTTATACTCAGCCTGAGTTGCTTTCGTGGCGAGCGAGAACCAGGGATCACCCTCTGAAAGAAGCGCATCGACATCCGACCGCGGTCGGACCCACGGAGGGTTGCCAACCTGGAGGTCAAACCCACCTCGCCGAAACACGGACGCAAAATCTAGCTCCCAATGAAAAAAGCCTTGTCGCAGGGCGACTCGCTCAGCGACGGCCAGCCACGGTCGATCCGTCCGGACGTCTGCAACGGGCCGTGCTCCGGACAGCGTGCGGTCGAAACCCTCGGCTGTGTCGAGGTCGTACCAGGTACGGATGTCAAAGAGATTCATTTGGCCGTCGCGCTTCTCGCGAGCGGTCTTGGCGACGGGGGTTCCGAGAAGCTCGGTCAGCGTGTCGATCCAGTCCGCCATCGTCGGCGGCGCAACAACTACCCCGTCAACGGTCGCGTCACTGTCCACGAGCGGCCAAAACCACAGCGCGCACCACCCGTCCATCACGCGACGTAGCCGCCGGTACGCGCCATCGGGGTCAGCAAGACTCGCTTCGATCACCGCACGGGTCACTACCGGCCCTGCCGGATGCTCGGCGGGTTCCGCACCCCACAGATGCAGGTCGCGGGCTACTTGGGCCTCGGCGATCTCGAACCGCCGGGTCGCCAACAACCACAACGTCTCGACGCGCGCGGCCAGCCCTACCAGCGTGGTCACCTGCTTGGCAGAGGGAGCGGTCCGCAAAGTCCTCTGCCACGCTTTCACGCGGGCAAGTTGCTCGGGAGCGAGTTCCTTGGCATCCTTCGCTGCCGTCGTGGACCCCCACCCACTGGTCGGCACGAGGAAATGGTGAATCCCGTTCTTGGGGAACGTAATTTGCTCACCCGGCATGACATAAGCCAGGCCGATCTCGACGGGAGTGGCGTCCAGCCACCCGCGCGATCGCAACTCGGCACCGGGAATCAAGGCCCGACGCGCACCGATTAGCGAGTTACCCCGCCGCAGTCTTAGCCCGAACCAGGGTGCTTCGAGATCGCGGACCATGGTGTCCAGCCACATCGAGATTTCTGCGAACTCGACGGCCGTGGCATTCAGATCCACGCCGTACACCTGATGAAGTGCGATAGACGCTTTAACCTTCTGCAGCTCGATCGGATACTTCTCGGGGTCGATTTTCTCCCCCAGCTCGCGCTCTCGCCGCACCAAGTACTCGCGCGCGAGTTGGCGTACGGCTTCGATAGCGAATGCACCCGATCCGAGCGCCGGCTCACACACCGTCAACGCGAGAATGTCAGCAGAGGACGTGGTTTCACCGTCTTGATCCAGTAGCTCCGCGAGCGCCTGTCCCACCGTGAACCGGGTGAGTACTTCCGGGGTGTAGTAAGACGCGGACTGCTGCCGCTCGCGGCCGGCGAGACGGAACACGAAGGTCCCCCGCTCATGGCGCACGGGAACCAACTCTCCCGAATGTTCGTCTATGACACGGACGTAGTCCTCGGGTGACACACCGTCGATGCGCCGCTCGGGTACCACCCAGGTGCCCTTGGACGGGTCGCCGTTCTTTGCCACCTCGTACAGCGTTTCTTCGGCGAGGAACCCTGAGTAGCTCATCAAGCCCTCGTAGACAGCACCGAGTTGGTTGATTCCGAGTTCCGCGTAGGAGATGAACCCACGGTCCCGACCCTTGACTTCCTTGCTCAGCAGCAGGTGGCGAAGTACGCGCTGCATCGCCGCGTTTCCCAGCCCGACCTCGTCAATGAGTGGAATCGCGCTGTCCGCGAACAGGTCCGCCTCCAGCCGGCGGAACACCAACCCTTCGGCCAGGCTCGCCGCCTCGCTACCGCCGTCGTATCCCTGATCGACCCTGCGGCACAGCAGGCCCAAGGAATCGAACAGGTGCGTACCGCGTTCCGCGCGTGGAGTCACCAGGTCGACGAGAAGGAGCTCGCGTAGCCGGTCGAGGCTGTAGCCGGCCGAATACGTCGGGTCACCGACCGGGAGAACGCCCAGCTCCGGTTTTGCCTCCGCATAGAGCAGGAACAGCACCCGATACAGCAGACGCAACGACTGGCTTCCCAGATTGCGCGCTTCTACCGACGTGAGCTGGTCGAAGCCGGCGTTGCGGCGCCTCGCCACCACGTCGTTGGCGATGATCTCGATGGACAGTCGCACGCCCTCTCGGAGATCCTTCGACACACCGACCGTGTGTTTGGCGGATTCCTCGATGACCGAGGCCCACCAGAGATCGCCCTCGGCGTTGGGGGCCAGCCCATCAGCGGACAGGCATGCCAGCGCACGGTCCGTTTCACCGCCGCGTTTGTCGTCGGCGCGCTCGGCGACGAGGCGAATATCGACTGCCAGATAGCGACCTTCCGGCCAACGCCCGCGAGCGGTCAGCAGCGCCGTCGAACCAGCGAGAACGAGGACGAACTGGGGTCCGTCGTCGTCCGTCACCAGATTCGAGATCGTCTTCGCCACCGAGTGCAGCGTCTCCGACTCGTCGATGTTCGGACGGAACGGCGTCAGCAAACTTTTCTCGTCGCGGGCGAGCAGCTGCTCTACAGACAGGTTCGCGGCGGCTTCGACGATGGCCAGGGGCGCCGGCCCGGCGAGGCCGCGCGCCTTCACCGTGAGAACCGGGCCACGTTCGGTGTCGGTGGCACCGACGCGATCGACTTCGAACTGCGACCCACCCGTGTATCCGAGCGCGTCCAAGATGGTGCCGTAGAGGGATGCAACAACCGACCGGTCCGAGTTCTCCCCGAGCTGAAGCATGGTCCGCAACAACGCGGCGCGTTGCTCGACGAATCGGGTGCGCGGTGTCGCGTGGCCTTCGTCTCGGACGGTATCCCATTCCTTGCGCACGGATAGGACTTTGGCGTGGAACGACTGCGAGGTGGCGTCGGTGGTGAAGTAGTGCTCGCTGACGAATTCTTCTCCGAGAACGAATGCATCTGTAGCCGAACTCATCTCGCGGCCTCCTCAGCAGTGGTGTACGCGGAGACGTCGTCGCCAACGGGGACAACGACGAGCAGCGGACGTACCAGACGCCGATCCGGATTCATACTCGCCGCAGTTACTTTCTCGCGCTCGACCGCGTCGGCGCGAGCTATGAGATCGCCGAACGTCTTCGCGGCACTACGCTCACGCTCCCATCGATCAGTCCGGGCCATCCAGTCGTCCATTCGTGCACGAGTGTCGGCGACGATCGCGTCGGACTGCAACTGCGCCGCTGCGTCGGCGCCTCGCACCGCGGCAGCGACCAAGGGTTGCAGAGCCGCGACACCGTCGAGGTCACCCGCATTGATGTCGGCAATGTTCAGCGCGGCAATCACGCCGGCAAACGACGGATAAGGCGTGATCATCGCGGCCTCCGGCGCACCGACATCACTGAACCCGACGGTGTACCACGAGGCACCCACCACCTGGCCGCGGGTGTTGGTCTGTGTGCTCTGCACCAGAACGGTCGGCCACGGCACGCCGCCGCGCACCGCTAAGATGCTCCGACGGCCCAGCTCGGCGAGCACCCGATCCGACGCCCAGTCGAGCACGGGATGCAGAGGTGCGAGATAGTGCGCTTCCGGCCACGCGGACGACGATGCTCCCGACCTGGCGGCCACCAGCTCCTGCTCGCCCTTCAACGTGGTCAGCGCGAGGACGAATCGCTCGTCGATGCGCCGCGCTTTCAGATACGACTGCGGCAGTACTTTCAACCGCTGCGCTAGGTCGCGCGGCGGAACCAGACTCGCCAGGCTCCCCTGGTGACGAGTCCACGCAACACCGCTCGGAGGAGGCTTACCGGGGGTACCGAGCACCTGATCCAGAGCGGCCGAGAGGAAGTCGACATCGGTGTCGTAGAGCCCCGAAGCACCGTCGACAGTGGTCGTCACAGGTACCTGCTCCTCGGTCTCGGTGGCTGCGCCCTGTGCGAGCTGGGCGAGAAGTCCTTCGATCCCGCCGCCGGTAGCAATGTCGTCGACGGACTTCACCACCTCGTCCAGCGTCGACTCCCCTGCCAGGACTTTGCGAATCGCTTCTTCCTCGGCCTTCACGTCATATGTCCCCATCAGAGACGACGATTCGCCGAGCGCTCGGTGCGCCTCATGCTCACGCTCGACCAGCCGGGTCAGTACGCGCAGGTCTCCGGAGAAGCGCGGAGTCGACGGGGTGAGAAGCAGCGTCACGATTTGTGGACGCTCACGCTGGCCGAACCGATCGATGCGGCCGTTGCGCTGCTCGATTCGGATCAAGCTCCACGGAATGTCGTAATGCGCCAGGTGGTGGCACTGCGCATGAAGATTCACACCCTCCGATGCCACGTCGCCGGTCACCAGGATCCGCACCGGCGACGAAGCGAGCTTGAACGACTCCACCACGCGTTGCTGGTCGACGTCGCTGAGGCCGCCGTGCAGCACTGTCACCTGACCTACCTCGTCACCCAAGGACGCGGTCATTCGCAAGTCTGTCGCAAGTGCGTCATGTAGTGCTGTCAAGGTGGCTACCCGCTCGGCGAACACCACCACCCGCGTCTCCGAGGCCGCCGATACACCGATCTCCCTCAGGTGCACAAGGAGTGCCTGGTACTTGGCAGACTGCCGAATGGTTTGCTGGGCAGTCAGTTCGAGAAGACTGTCCAGTGCCCTCGCCTCCCGCTTCTCCGCCGCATCGTCCATGTTCATCCGGCGACGACGCTGGGTCAAAGACTGTATCAGCGCCTCGGGCGACGACAAGTAAGCCTTCGCGAGCACCCAGGGGAACAGCCGTGATGTGCTCGACGAGGGTGACCCACCGGCTCCTGGCCACAGCCACACGTCTTCGAGCTCACGCGCCACTGCATCCTCTGCCGCCGTGGCCGGAACAGTGATGTTGCGAGGTGGTTGACGTTCGGCCCAATCGGACCCGACCTCACCTGCCACGTCGGGGTGGTGACGGTGTCGTCGAATCACCAGCCGCGCAACTTGGTCCAGATCGAGCTCGCCCGACGGCAGCACCGCACTCGGGTCCAACATCCGCACCAGTTCAGCGAACGACTCTTCACGCCCGTTGTGCGGAGTAGCCGACGCCAGGATGAGAGCGTCGGTTTTCGACGCAAGGAGGCGCGCCAAGCGGTTATTCTGCGCAGCGGTGTTGGTGACGTTGTGCGATTCGTCGATCACCACCGCGTCCCACTCCTGCTTGCGCAAGTGGTCGAGATAGCGATCGCTCTTGAGGGTGTCGATCGAGATGATGACGCGCTTGTAGTACGTGAACGGGTTCCGCGTCGCCGGCAATATCTGTCGAATCCGCTGAATCCCCGCCGAGTCGAGACGCACGAACGGCAACGCGAAGCGTGTCCACAGCTCCATCTGCATCTGCTCGAGCACATGCTTCGGAGTGACAACGAGGATGCGATCACCGCGGCCGCGGCGCACCAGCTCGGACAGGATCATCCCGATCTCGAGGGTCTTACCCAGCCCAACCGCATCGGCAAGCAGGATTCGCGGCCGGAGCTTGTCCGGGTGCAGAGCCTGGCGAACCGCCTTGTACTGGTACTCGAGTGGGCGAGCGACACCGCGATGAGCAGTGGTCAGGCCGGGCTCGGAAATCGGCACCGGAGTCTTGCGCACCATCGCGTCCAACCACAGCCGCGCACTACGGAAGCGCTCCGATGTATCGGCCTCGATGGTGACAGCGGTGGGCTCGACTTCGACGATGTCGTCCAACCCCGTCGCAAAACGGGCCGACGTATCGCGGACCAACTCGCTGAGACCGATGACATCGACGACGAACCCGTCTGAGACGGACTCGACCTTGGTGACCAGCCACTCCTCGTCTCGCACCTCGACGATCGAACCGGGTGCTGCGGTGAAAGGAGATCGAGTTACCGAGGCAGACGTCACCCGGCTGATCCTGTCATCACCGTGTCGAAATAGGTACGGCGGTACGGTTCCATTCACTCACCGTAGCGGCCGCCGTCAACGCGTGTGGACCGTTCATCCGCTTCCGCCTTGTCGCGCGATCATTGGTCTCAAACAGGCTGCGTTTCAAACAGGTTTGCGTCCGCCAACCTTCGCTGAGGGTGCACCAGAGCCACGGCGGGCTGCGACTCGGGTGTCCACGGCGCTGCAACACGCGCATCCAGCGTGGCCTGATCAGGCACGCATCCGAACACGGCGGCGAGCAGGTGGACACCTAGCCGCGGCGGAATGGCGTTGCCCACCTGCTGCGCCCACCCTGACAGATCCCAGGGGTAGTCGTGAGGAAAAGTCTGAAGCGCGCCCGCCTCCCTCGCTGTGAGCCTGGGGAGAGGACGGCCGTTCCGGTCGACCAAGCGGTTCCTCGACACTTTGCCCGTCACCGTCGCCGAGGGTTGCTCGCACGTTCGCCGGCCACGAGCTGCGGGGTTGCCACCCGACCCATAGTTGGAGATGACCTCGAACCACTCCGGCCTTGCGAGAGCGTCGTTCATCGAGACCCACGGTCGAGGCTCGGTATTTCCCTGCGGGAGCCTGGCGGTGCCGATCCGATAAGCCTGGTGTGTCGGTTCCGGCGTGATCGGCTGCGTTCGTAGGTTGGCCAGCAGTACCGCTCGTCGTCGAGTTTGCGGTACCCCGAACATCTCCGTCCTCACCACCGTACAGATGACGTGGTACCCGAGCGCTTCGAGCACCGGCTTCATCGCCGTCCATATCGGCAGTGCGGCCTGCACTTGTTCCAGAACGACTGCCTCGTACGGGTGGCCGGCATCCATGGCTCCGAGGATCCACTTCAGTGGTTGAAGGATCAGACCGGACCGCTCATCTTCCAATACCTTCAGCGACGCCGTGATGTCCTTGTCGTTCGCCATCTGCCCCACCAGGTGACCGATGTGGCCGAGGGCTTTCCTGCCGCTCCCCGTCCCCGCCACGGTGAACGTCTGGCACGGCGGGCCGCCGGACAGGATGGTCGCGGCACCATGGAGCGCGGGTCCGTACGCCCTCACGTCGCCCTCCGTGGTCTCGAGCTGCGCGTTACGGCGAGTGGCGTTGGCCTCCGCGTCCCATTCGATGCCGTGCGCGGTGAGTCCGACCCAGGCGGCAGCCACATCGAGACCGCCCGGACCGGCGAAGAGATCGATCATGGAATGGTGAGACAGAACGAGCTGCGTCTCGACGTCGTCACCCATGGTTGCGGAGTTTACGACACGGAGGGTTCTGATCGGCCGCCCATCGATGTGTCGGTGGCTCGTCGTAGGGTTCACTCACGAACCGTCCGGTATGGACGTCACGCTCATCCCGGAAGGATCAGCACCATCATGGTCACCGCTATTGCCACGATCAACCTCAAGGGGGGCGTCGGCAAGTCGACGATGACGGCCGCGCTCGCGGAGTTCATGGCTGGGCGCTTCGGCAAACGCGTCCTGCTCATCGATCTTGACCCGCAGACCAACCTCACGACCATGATGATCGGTAGTGAGCGTTGGCAGGAACTGAACAAGTCTCATCGGACGCTCAAGGCGCTGTTCGAACAGGCTTTGGATTCTCGTGCGCATGCGTTCGACATCGAGGAAGCGATCCAGCGCGACGTGTCCCCGCTGTCCAGCGTCACCGGCATCGACCTGCTCGCGTCCTCGCTCGACATGATTGAGATCTCCGAAGAAGTCGCTGCGTGGCAGTACGAGGAACCCGAGTCACTGGAGCCACTGTCCGTGCTCAAGACTGCCGTCGACAAGGTCGGGCACAACTACGACTACATCCTGATCGACTGTCCGCCGAACATGGGCATCGTGACGCGCAACGGCCTGATGCTGGCCGACGCGTACGTCATCCCCACAATTCCCGACGTTCTTTCGACCTACGGCATTCCGCAGATTCAGAAGAGGGTGTCGATGTTCACGGAGAAGTCCGGCCATTCCCTGAAGGCGCTGGGGCTTATCATCACCAAGTACCGCAAAGGCACCAACCTGCATCGCGACACTATTCGCACGCTCCAGAACGCCGTACTGAATTTCGATGCGACGGCGCCGCAGGACCGGACGACGGCGGAGCGTCCACCGAACGTGATTCCGTTTTGGGTTCCCGATGCCATCTCGATCGCTGGCGCGGCTGAGTACATCGACCATCGAACACTCACCAAACGCTACGGCGGCGGTGACACCGTCGAGACTCTGCACGACCTGACCGAGCACGTGATGATGAATGCCAAGATCTACACATGACCGAACCTGGATCCGTCGTCGATGCTCGCGCTCAATTCAATGAGGCCCTCGATGCTCTCGCAGCCACGAACAAAGACGCCGCCTTGGTGGTGCTCACGATGGCCCGTCTGGCCGCACACGCGATGCTTGCCGGCGACGCCGCCCTCACCGTAGCGGCCAGCCGCGTCATCAATACTGAAGCGAAAGTACCCACCCGTCCCGCTGTGGCCACTCCTACCACTACAGCGACAACCCGATCACGAACCTCGCGCGCCGCGGCGGAATTGGATCCCTTCCAGGTCTATAGAACCGACGGCAGGGAAGGGTTGCAATCAGGACTCGCTGCGCTCGACCTCGAGCAGCTTCGCGACATCATCCATCAGTTCGGGATGGATCCGGACAAGCGAGCGATGAAATGGAAGACGATCTCCAAAGTGCGCGAGCGCATCGTCGAGCGCACCGAGTCGACTCGCAATCGGGACAGGGCCTTCCACTGAGCATCGCTCAGCCGGCGAACAACACGTCGCTGAACAGGCCGTGATCTTCGTGTCCATCCTCGGGCGTACCGAACAGCAACGCACGATCAAGGTACCGGTTTCCGAGTTCACAGGACGTCTCGGGTAACAGGACGCAGGCGTGGCACGCTGCCAAGTTAAGAGCGTCCGAACCCGACCCCCTCGATTCGATACATACCGGATCAGCCGAGCACCACGACAGTCGAGTGAGCCCCTCTTGAAGGGCAGGCCCAAAGCTGTCCGGCTCCGCCTGCGAGGCAACGCCTCCTAAGCTTCCCGCCGAATCTGAACTTGCCGTGTAGATGAGGAAGCCGGCCATCGCCTCGTCGACGTACAGCCGCTCCCTCAACGACGCGGCCGGATAGCCGGCCGTCAGCGCGAGCTGATCGATGATCAGATGTGCGAACGTGTGCAGTGCGACGCCGATCAACCCCGAGACACCGGGGAGATCCTCCCACGGTGACGTTCCCCCGGACGCGGCGGTGAACATCGCCCATCTTTCTGCAGCGAATGTGGTACCGGCCCAACGCTCCAACTCGTCGCGGTGAAACGACACGAAGATCCCTTCACCGATCACCTCCACGGCAGGGAGCCAGAACGTCTTCTCCGGCGAGAGATCGCAGAGGTTCTCCTCTCCGGTCTCATCAGCCAACCTGGTAAATCCGTAGAGCGCGCGAACTTCACGCAGTCGGGTCACTTTTCGGACGTCCGAGATGATGTGTTCGAAATCGACGGGAACATCACGCTCGACGCATACGAAGTCATCGTCAAGACCGTCTTGCTCCCGGCCCTCCAGAAGTGCGCGGTACTCCTGCTTGCGCAGGGCTGCCTCGGTCAGCAGATCATCCAGCTGTTCACCACGCCGGCGTTCGACCTCGGTCTCGATCTCCTTGGCCGTAAAACGGCGAGAGTGCCGGGCCAGACTTTGAAGAAGTGCCTGACTCACTGCGTCGGGGTCTTCGAGTGACGCCCAATTCCGGGTGACGAACTTCGCCAGCGCTTGCGAGTAGGGCGGGATGGAGATTGCGGATCTGACAGCGGGGAGCCACACGTTGGAGGCACCACGCTGCACAGCACGCGGAATCTCGTCACACGGTTGCGTGGCATCCGGACCCAACCAGGGTCGATGTCCTTGACAGGCACCGAACTCTGCCAGCGCCTTCGGGCCCGCAGATCCATCGAGTGACCGCGGCTCTACCCCGCACGTGCACGTCAGCTCGAGGTCCGCCAACGATGATGTTCGCCCGCGGGCACGGAGGTGCATCGTATGATCGCTCCCCGAGTCTTGCCCCTTGTGCAGCCACCTGAAGTAAGGGAATTCGTCGATGTGCCCACGGGTACACGCAATCACCAAGCGGAAGGGGCTGAGCTCCGTACGCTTCTCACACGTGCACCGGGCCTTTGCCGGGTCACCGGACAAGCGAACGAGCGAATCGATCCGTCGGCACGACGGGCAGACCTGCGTGATGGGGAATCGGATGACCGGAACATCGCGCCTGTTCTTCGACCCGGCGGGCGGCGACTTCAATTCTGACACCCCGAGACTGCGCGCTAATCTCGGTTCAGAAATAGTGTCACCATCGCGGGGCTTCCACTCGTGGATGCCGGCGATCATGTAGCTCGTCGTCTCCGAAGGAAACAGGCTGCCCACCCCGTACGTGCTGAGCAGCTGCGTCCGTCGGGCCTTGGCCACGCTCATGAATGACTCCTCATACGAATCGGGTAGAGAGCACTCTCGGCATCGACGTCGCGAAGACTCATCAACGTCGGCCAGGGCGTCTCGGTCTGGTTGTACTCGATGTCGATGTCCGTGAGGGCGGCGCCAGGCTCGACCATCAACGCGTGCATCGCGGATTTCCGATCCTGGTATTTCAACGTGTCTCGCGACGACGCTTCGTCGATCCACACCTTCATCATCGCGTTCAGCTGCTCGACGGTGTCTTCTGCTTCGTCGGGCGACGACGCGAGAACACGGCGCTCGATCGTGTCGATGAGCGCCCGCAGCTCGGTCTCGTGCTGCGGTGCCGCAACCGCGCCGCCCTCACCCGACATCGCGTCCACCAGAAGCCTTGCCAGCGAGACGAACACCCCGTGTAGCCCGCGATCTCGTGCACGTGCTGCGAAGGGAGTTGCACTCGTGGCCTCGACAGCGCGATACATGGCTTGATGGAACGGGATGAAGTTCTCGAAATGTGAGCGGTCCCGCGACCGAGCGGAGTTGAGGATGGTCACCACGAGGCCGGGATACTTTCGCCCCACGCGGCTTGTCGCCTGGATGTATTCCGAACTGGACTGAGGCTGACCCATCACCGTCATGAGCCCGAGGCGGTCGATATCGACCCCGACCGAGATCATGTTCGTCGCCAGGACGACATCGTCTGCGGCGCCCGAGTCGACGGTCCGCTCGAGACTCTTGAGCCGCCGGGGGATTTCGGCCGATGACACGCGGCTCGTGAGTTCGTTCGCCGACTGGAGGTTTCTGGCTGTTGTCCCCGAGCGACGGGACACCACCCCGAGCCGCTCGCGCACGTCGCCCTCGACCTGAAGGAGCGCACTTCCCAACACACGGAGGCTATTGAAATAACCCAGCAAGGTCCAGTACGGATCGCGGACAGCAGGATCCGCGTCGATGTCCTTGGCAGCTTGGAGCAGCGCTCCGTAGGTCCGCACCAGCAAGGTCGCATGACTGGTTCCGGGGCTCATCACCCCCACGTACATTCGGGTGCCCGCTACGTCCCGCGGTGCGGGCTCGGCAAAGAACGACTGGTCGGGGTCGATGCCCGGAGGCGGGAACTGGCGGGAATCACGATCGAACACACTCTTGATCTGCGCACTCGACCGTCTGATCGTTGCGGTGGACGCCACGATCTTCGGTCGTGACATGCGATCCGTTCCCGTGATCGGTACCGAACAGGCGGCATCGACCGCTGTCTCGTACAGGCCGACCATCGACCCCAACGGGCCCGAGATCAGGTGGAGCTCATCCTGAATGATCAGGTCAGGCGGACTGCCGATGCCGTCCCGCGCAAATAACTTTCGAACGTCCGACCGCCAGGCCATCATCGCGAACTTGTCGACAGTTCCCAGGATGAGCTCAGGGCGGTACTCGTAGATGTCCTGATCGACCACATAGACGGGGAGACCGGCGGAGAAGTCACAGGCAGTGTTGCCACACGCGATACGCAGGCGTGCTGCCGGTCCGGTCACCAGCGAGTACTTGGAATCGTCCATCGCCTTACCGCACCAGGGACACTGAGTCAGCTGGACGGGATTCGCCTCGGTGATTTCAGTACCTTGCCGCAAGGCACGAAGGGCCTTCTTCACGTCGTCGTGCGTGTTGGGGGTACCCCCGCGTCCCACCCAGAGCCCGATGCTGAACGGCCGGGACCCCAAGCCACCGTGCCCGATTCGGATTCGCTCGAGAGCGCACAGCAACATTGTTGCTCGCTCGAACTGCTGGATCGTAAGCAGGCGCAGGGTGTATCGCATGATCACTGCCACACCGATCGCCTCAGTATTCCTGATGCGTCGTAGCAGAAGTATGAACGCGACCAGCCCCAAGTACGCCTCGGTCTTTCCACCACCCGTGGGGAACCACAGCAGATCAGCTATATCGCGGTCATTGTGACCGGCATCAGCGAGTCCGGGGAGGTTCAAGAGGACGAAAGCGATCTGGAAGGGGTACCAAGTCTGGTCGAGGCCCTCGTCCATGGGCCCTGTCGCGCCGTTTCGGACCCACACCTGCCGTGCGCGCTGAGTCTGCATTGCCTGGTTGGCCAGCTGAAAAGCCTCGAACACCTCAGGATCATTCTCCAGAAGCGCGATTCCCGCCTCGATCCTGTCAGCGGCATCGCGTGCATTTGCGAAATGCTGCAATGCTGTCGGCTCCAGCGACTCGGGAACGTCGGTTCCGCCCGAGGTAACCGCGGCTTCACGTTCGGCGATCCACGAGCGGTAGGACTCGACGAGACGCTCCAACCCTGCGACGACGTCTGCGGAAGAGGCGTGACCCAATGTCGACATTCGCAGATCTATGCCGTCATCGTCGACGGATCCAGGGCGAGCCCGTGAAACCTCGTAGGTCGGCAGCAGCGTGGACTCGATGCGGTCGGTGACGACCTGTCCGGTGGTATCCCATGTGACAGCGCATCCATGTCCGATTCCGAACGTACGCGCCTTGCGATACATCAGATCGGCACTGAGGAGATCAGCATCGTCACCGAGACGGTTAGGGGCTCCACGATCAACGAGAGCGGCGCCTTCGGTGGTGACTGTTATGCCGACCTGAAACCACGCATTGGCGTCGCGCAGTTCACCTTTGGAGGACGCGAGGGTGTTACGTAGGACTGCGGAGATCGTGACGGTGCCGTTGCGGGGCTTTCTGGTCAGCGTGTAGAGCTGCAGGCCCGGCGCGACGTCACGTGTCTTCGTGCCAGGCGCGGTAATCGAGTGAATTATGTCGTCGGGATTTGCCGCCAACCGGCTCCACGTATCCGGCTTCGCCCGGGTACGTCGACGTGTCCCGCCGTCCGCGGGGGTGGCGTCGGGAATATCCGACGGTATGTAACGAGCGCCGGCAACGGAAAGCGTGACCGTTTCGGCGAGCTTTGAATCGACAGTGAAGGTCAGTCCCATCGATGTGGGGTATCGCATCATCGACTGAGCGACTGGGGTATCGCTTGCACTGTCCACGGGATCGGACTCGGCGCTGTCGGGTTCCGGCTCTTCCTGAAGCGCCTCTTCGGCGGGCCAGAGGACCCCGACCACGTATCGGTCGAGTGGCGCTTCGTCGAGGATTTCGCCTTCTCCCCCGCCGGGGCCGAACAAGTCCTTCTCCAGTTGTTCGACCATGTCGCCCCGGAAGGCATACATCGAATCCAGCGAGTTACCAATGTTCGTCATGACACTCCGTCCCACTTCTGATCCCATAGCGGGCGCACCAATCCCGAAAGCCGCGGCGCGAGCCAGATTCCCGACTCTCCGAGTCCAGCTTCAGCACACACCTCTGGCGTCCCAGTCACTGACTCCACCGTCATCACCGTCACGCCTGTCATCACCATCGGGTAGGCGTGCTGCCAAACTGTGAACAGTCGCTTGACACTCCGGCCGAAATCCTCGTTGGTACGGCCGAAGGCCTTTCCATCATCGCCCTTGACGAGGTAGATGGGTGCATCTCGATGGCTCCACTCACGATCGAGTTCCAAGGTCACGGAGAGCCCCGTCACCCGACCGGACGCCAACAGCTCCTGTGCGGCCATGGGCGAAGCTGCGTCCGCCGTGGAAAAGGGCGAGTCGGTATCGATGTCGCCGTTGCGGAACTCGATCGACCGTGTCACCTGCTTGCCGCCCTTGCCGAATGACTTCTCCATCCACCGCCCCGGCGGCGCAGGATCCTTTTTCATCCAGGACTTCGCCGTTTTCGGGGCGCACCGCCGAACTTCGTCCCGAGCACGACTCAGCGCCACGTAGTTTCGCCGAGCAATCGCGAAATCGTCTTGATCGGACTCGTGGTCGGTGTCCAGGAGGAACACGCGATCGAACTCGAGTCCCTTTGCCCGATGCACGGTGGAGATGACCACGTCTTCGGTGGTGTCCGCCATCAACGCCGTCGGGATGCCGTATCCCCCGATCACGCGGCGGATACGAGACATGTCTAGGTCGTCGGGGGAACGGAAGACGCCTTCTGCTTCCTTGAGAACATTCCAGGCGTCTGTCGGATCGGCAACGGATGTGAACTCGAGCGCTGCGATCACGTCGTCACGCCGGTTGACCACTCGCGGCAGAAGCCGCGCCAACTCCGACACCCACGCACTGGCACCCTGCTCCTGCGATGTCCGGCGGAGCGTGTGGCGGACCCTCAATGATGTCAGGAGCTGGGACACGCGGAGGGCGTCACCGTTCGTCTTCGTGAGGACAGCTGTGGTCCGGCCCGCACGGTAGACGTCGGCGAGCCAGGTCTCCGCCTCGGCACGCGGGAGCGCCTCGACGAACGACCCGACCTCTCCGCGGGCCGCTGCACCATCCTTCATCGTGCGAAGGCGCTGCCCGAGGTCCACGACGGCGAGAGGAACAGGACCCCGTGCACGGAAGTTCTGAGTGAGCCGTGTGACACGAACATTCTCCAGGTCTCCGAAATCGTCCACGATCTCGGAGTGGTGGGCACGCTCGGTATCGGTCAACTGGAAGTCGTACAAGGCCTGGTTGGGATCGCCCAGCGCAGTGAGACCGACATCAGCACCTGCCCGCGCGATCAGCGCCAGTGCCAATTTCGCGCGCTTCCCTACCAGATCCTGCACCTCGTCGAGAACGACGTGCCGGACATCGTCCAGCATCGGAAGCTCGACGTCGTCATCGAGCAACAGTCGCGTCGCGTGCTCGATTCGTGCGTCGAAACTACCCGTAGGTTCCTGCTCGGCGTCGATGATGACCCTGCTCGCGAACGAATCGAACGTTCGGATCTCCGCGCCTGCGAGCACCCGCGTCGCCAGTCTCTTCCTGACAGCTGACACTGCTGCGCGCGAGAAGCTGAGGACAAGGACCTCAGTGGAGAGAGACAGCTCATGTTCGCTCGCCAGGTGCTCCAACCGCGCTGCGACGACCTCGGTCTTACCCTGCCCTGCGCCCGCGACAACCACCAGTCGGTCCGAGGGCGACGCCTCGGCCACTGACCGCTGGCGTTCGTCCAGGGTGAAGGAGCCTGATGTGGGATCGGACTCGTCGAGCGAATCCGGAACAGCAACGGTGGCTGGGGTATCGACTCCCACCTGGCTCGCTGCCTGCTCCGCCGCTGCGGCGGCCGCCGCTCGACGACGATCGCGGAACCGAAGTAACGGGTCCACTGTGCCGGCGCGCACGCGAAGACGGTCCCTGAATTTGCTCGGAACCGGCAACGCTGAATCACTGATGCGGACCGTTCCCGAGGGAAGAGGGTCACTGATGCCGACCGAGTGCAGGATTCTTGCCAACTCTTGTTCCAAGGCACTCAATGCTCCCGGGGCGCCTTCGAGCAACCGCTCACTCGCGGTGGCAATTCCTGGCCATCGACTCAATTGCCCACGAAGCGCGGTGACGCCCTCGAGGGCGTCCTCGGTAGTTGACCGGTCGTGGTCGCTGATCAGCAGTGCTGGACTCATCGTCAGCGACCATTCGGCACCGTCACCGAACCGTGCGCGCAAGCCATCTTGAATCCTGGGTCGGATGTCAGCGAGCACGCGCTGCCGGACATGCGACCCCAGCGGAAGATCGTTGCGTTCGACGAGGCTTGGACGAAAGGCGTAGTCGTCCGCGGAACCGAGTTGTGCGCTCAGCGCCCGCATGTCGTAGTGAAGTGCATCATGGGGTTCCACTGCCAGCACGATCGCGCCGACCTCTTGGCCACGAATACCTTCATCGTCATCGTCGAACAAGGCGTAACGCGGATTGCGTGTCGAAATCATCTCAAGCTTCACTCGTCGGCGAGCCAGACGGGTGTCAATACCGTACTCAGGCACGGTCAAACGCCAAGCCGAGAGGTAGAGATTCTTGACCTTCGTGGCGCTGGTCTGGGCCAATTCATGAAGAGCATCGAAAAGTTCGGCACTCTCAGCCGCACGGCTCTGGCTGATCGCCCACTGATCCCACACAGGTCGATATCGTGCGAACAGGCGCTCGACATCGACGCCATACTCCTGCTGGTAGAAGACAGCTTCTCGTCGTAATTCTCCGAGATCGACGGCCAGCGGTCGCGATCCCCAATCGGTCAATTCAGACTCATCCACCAGCCCGTCCAGAGGCCACAGCATCGGGGGCGGCGTGTCGGTTGCTGCCACATCGGGTCGAACGAACTGGAGTCCGTCGGACGTTGCCGTCACACCGAACGGCAGATCACCGTGTGAATCCACGAGGTCTGCCAGAAGCGACGCAGGCTGTGGAGGTTGCTGGTCGCCGGCCTTCAACGACCGGAGAGCAGCTACATGAGTTTCGAGCGATCGAAGCGCCGCCACCCCGTCAAGCGTGTCCAACAGACTCCATCCTTGATTCCGGCCCCGACAATCCGACCATACCGCCTGCCCGGTCTATTCATACGTCTTGCAACATCTTTGCGACCGTCTTTACGTCCGGGTGGTCAGCACTGCCGCACGTCGACCCGGCAACTGCTGCAGCGACACTGCACATTTGTACGGCCGCCGTTCCGATGGATAAGTCCTGCGTCGGCCACACCGTTTGATCCCTGCCGGGCAGGCTGCTTCGCGGTGTCACCAGGTCCGCTACACCAGAGCGGGGGATGCGCCATCCATCAAGCGCCTCGACGCGTGACGGTGTGTCGACGTCAGCCGTGACGATGGACCGAAGACGAGGCCGCACCGAAGACGGCTCTGACACGGTCATCGAGCTGATCATCGGACAAGGTGGCGAAATCCACGAATGCCATCAGCCGCCGGAGCCGAGGAACAGCTTCGCGGAAAACCGCACGTCGGCTGTCACCTGAGTCGAGGCCGATCGACACGCGAGCTATGGATCGGGCGAGAGGCGTGATGCCGGCGATGGACCGCCGTTCGGTGATCTGATTCAGGTCACTCTCGGACAGGCTGCGGAGAAGCGAGTAGTCGTTACCGGCGTCTGTCACGACCACGAATGTGGTTGCTTGCCACCACAGTCGCGAGAACATGTGCCGCGTCAAGTCCGTGGCAATCCACCGCTCGATGTTCCGATTCGGGAACCGCCATTGCGTGATGTCCGGCATCGCGACGATCGCAAGGAAGGACCACACTCCGCGGGTGGAGGCCTCGACCGCCGTGATGTTCATCGACCTGTGGATGGCCTCTGCGGCGACTCGATCGAAGCGAACGAGGTCGGCAGCCTCGGCATCGTGTGGATACCCGAAGTCCTCGGCGATCGTACGCAGCGAGTCCGTGAGTTCGCGAACCCCAGTCTCACCCATTCGTCGACCACCGGTTGCCGCATAGGTCATCTGCGAGTGCTTCGTTCGTGCCGCACGAGCCATCTGCGCAGGCCCGCCCTCCAGCTTGCGATAAGCGACCGTTGCAGGTGCGAGACCCAGTCGTGGCCAGAGCTCCGTCATGAGAGCGCCCTCCCAAAACCGATGGCGCGCGTCCCGGCAACGATGGAGCTCCGGAGGTCCATCGACGAACGCAGTACGGACTCCGACGTCCACGAAGCGGGATCGTCCAGCACTCGCGACGTCAGAACGCGCGCAGCCGCCCCGAACGATTCTGAGTCGCAATCTCCCAGCTCGTCCCAGTGTGCCAACGACCACCGGACCATCTCGTCGACCAGGCCCTCCTCCATGCTCTCGATCAATGCCAGCTGATCGTCCGTATGATTCTTCACGCGTTGCACCGCCTTCACCAGCTTCGTGTCGAGCGGATTGAGCAGAAGAAGCAACGCCCCCATGGCCGGCTCGTCCGGCGTAGCAGGCATCACGAGGTGCCAACTCGCCCCAGGATCGATTCCGAATGCCTGGAAGTCCACCACCTCGGTGGGGAACATGGCCTCAGGGCCCATGAGCCGAAGCGGCTGCTCATCGCTCCAGAGAATGGACCCCGCTTGGCAGGCTTCGCCGGCCGACGAACTCAAACGGTCACGTTCGAGAACCAGACGCCGGGTCAACACGATAGACGTACCCGCGAACTGTGGGTCCACCTCGATCTCGACGTCGAACTGCCTGTTGACCACCGGAATTCGGGTACTGGGACCGACAAGATATGTATCCGACGCACGCCAGCCGAAGTGGAAGGCAAGAGGAGACCCATCGGTCAGATGCGTTTCGGCTCGGATTCGTGGAACGTCTGCCTCGATCCGGCACCGGAGCCGTAGCTCAGAGCGGTAGTCCCAATTGTCCACTGCCTCGCCCAAAGGTTCCCACTCGCCCTCCACGAGGTGGGCCCAGGGCGACATCGTCACGGTAGCTGCGCTGGGGACAAGGTACGGGCGCACGTCAGTCATATGTTTCACCCCTCCCGTGACACGGAGACAGCAAGCCGCACGACGGCATCGGTCGGCGGACGGACCGAGACAACCCACCGTCTCTCGTCCCGCGGGCCGGCTCTGAGGTCAGCGCCCTGTCGAAATTCGTTCGCTTCCAGGCTCGTCCATCCAACTACCACCGGTGCATCCAGGGACGCGTGGTGTTCGATACCTCCGTCGATCACCACGAACGGCTCGGCGGTCACCGTCGTGGTGGTGGACCAGGCCGGCAACTCGATGGTCGCCTGGATCAGCGCTTGCCCGTCCGTGACCACCAGAGCGGGGCCCTCGACCACTTTGGGCTTGGAGCTACGGACACTGGAACCACGTCCCGCGCGATGCCCACCCTCGCGACCCGCTGCTCCGGGAGACGACGCGCCTTCGGTCGCGCCGCCGACCAAGCCCGCCAAGCGTCCCGCGAGCGGAGCCAACGCGGCGTCGTGTTGCGACTCTGGGCCAACCTCTACCGAAGTGGGCTTCAGGTTGGCGTTCACGAACCGTGCGGCAAGGCGGATGACTCCCAGAGCCGTGCCGTGGAGACCACTAGTCACCCAGTCGTCGTGCGTGGGCGGTTCGGCATCCGCAAAATATCGATCGGCCTCGACCGCAGACTTGAACACGGCACCGTACTGAATCGCCTCGTTTGGATTCGGTTCCCCAGGAACGTAATCCACAACCAGGTTCGCTTGCCGCATCCGAGCACAGTGCCGTGCGGACCCTGCAAAAGGCGCGGCGAGCGCGAGCAACGGATGCTTCGCTAGTGGTGCCATCGACTCGACCTTGGCGAACCTGCCGATCTCCGTGGGTTTCGCACGACGAGGAGGGATGTCGTACTCGCCCTCCCGCGACAGCTTGCGAAACGCGTCGACGAACGGTCTGAGTTCGATCGTGTGGTCCGGGGCAGGGAGCTCCACCGGAAATCCTTCGAACTTCACCGAGCACTTCAACCGGTTGTCCACACCGTCGAGCATCTTGGGCCAGAGATTCCACATCATCGTCGATGCGATGTACTCCGCTGCGGACTGCGGATTTCGTGATTCCTCGGAATCCCCTGTTCTCACCGCGCCGAGATCGGCCGCAATGATGGCAACCGTCGTTCCGGTCTGGCCCTCTGCGAATTTCGGCAACCCAAGCGCGTTAGCCACGTCCTCTGCGTCCCTGTCGATCAAAGCCTGTGCAATGTCGCCGTCCTGCACCCCCAACCAGTGGCGACCGGTGTATCTGACCCCGTCGTGTTGGAATCCATCGCCCATGGCGGCTCCGATGAGTCGGCGCTGAACTTTGCCGCGAAAGACACACTGACTGTCCGCGACGATGACATGGCACCTGCTCACGTTGTAGAGGATTCCCTTACCGAAGCCGTAGGAACCCCCGCCGAGATCCACGCCTTTGCGCTCACCCACGTTTCGAATGAACTTGACGAAATCACCTCTCTCGCCATCGAGAGGAGGCTCGTCCGCTCGCAACGGGCCGCCGAGGCCTGTCGTTCCGCGATCGGAGATGATGAGGACGGTCGGCTTGGTCGTCATTTCCTCGACCAAGCCCAGATCGGCTCCCTCGGGACCGGGCAGCAAGAAACTTCGCCAACCTTCGAGCCTCTTGCCGGACAACTCGCGGATCTGCACGTTGAATTCCACGTCGCGACCGGGCAGTGCCGCGTCGCAGCTGTTCTGCGCCGCTTCACGGACCAACACGGTGAGCGGGTCGAGCTTGGGCTTCCCCAATTGCCGACGAATGCCTTCGGACGCGGTCGAGCCTTCGGCAGCGACACGCTGCGACCACCACGTAGCCGCCGTTGTCGAACTCACAGGGCTCAACCGTCCGACCCGACCAGCGCGACCAACTCGTCGTCTTCCGACTCGATCTCGGCGTCGGTGAGATCGACACTGACGTACGTCTGACTGACCTTGCTGTCGTCATTCGCCGATCCCGGGAAGACGAGCGCAACGCCGATCACATCGGCTCTCGCGTCCAGCGGGTCCCTCGACTTCGAGTTCGCCGGGTCCGGCTCCGACATCGGGTCGATGGGATAGAGCAGGATCAATCCCTTCGATCGCACATCTGGGTTCTTGTCTCGCGCATCCATCAGCGAATTCTCGCTCATCTTCCGCGCCTCAGACTGGTCGAGGAAGTCGACCGCACGATGGTCTTTCGACATCAGAGTCTTGATGTCGGAGCGCTCGACTCCATCCACCTTCAACTGCGATCGCACGATACGGCCGAAATCCAGCCCGCCGAGACGCACGGTTCCCCGCTCCGAACCGGGTTTGGCAGCCATGACTGCGAGATTCCACATGTCGAGACTGCCTCGACGACGTTGCTTCGCAACATATTTGCCGATCAAGTCGACGTCGAGATCAGGAGAATCCGGGTGCACGGAGTAACTGTCCAGGAAGCTCAGCACATCGTCGGCGTCGACGTTCTCGAACACGACGGACCCGGAGTCGAGGGTCCTCGGTTCGATCCCCTTGGTTCTGACACGGGACAGGAGTCCGTCGGCGGCGTCGACATTGCGGAGTAGCCAATCTTCATCCCGAGTGCGGAAATATCGGGTTTGTACACGCCGCCCACCGTACGACGCGTAGGCCGGTATCGCCGCGCCCATTTTGGCGGTGATCCGCAGAGTCGGATGCGTCCTGATGCGCACACCGAACTCCGTGGGTGTCAGATCCTCGGACTCGTAGCGATCGATATCGAGACGAATTTCTCGTTCGACCGTGGCCAGGTGACGGAACCACTGGCGCAGCTCTTCTGTCATCCAGATCCGCGGAAGATCTTCGTAACCAAAGCGGAATCCAAACCACCGGGCCATCTGCAACAAGGTGTCGTACGCCCCTGCTGCCCTGACGAAGTAGCTGACCGTCAGACCCTCGAGCGTCAGCCCGCGACTCAGGGTGTTCCCTCCGACTGCGATCGCCACCTGACCATCCTCGGAGTAGTCCAGGCGATCGTCGCTGCGGAAATTGTCTATGACCACGCGACACTTGCCGAGCACCTCACCGACGAACGGACGCACGTCCTCGAACGTGAGCGGTGCCAGTCCGAACGTCGCGGACGTCACCAGTGACGTTTCGGCCTGCCATTGGGACGACAAGCGTTGCACGGCCGTGGGATCACCGGTCTCCCACTTCTTGGCGAGCCCAGACACGAAAGCGCTGAGCGGCCCTCGGAACTGGTCGTGGATGTCCGTTTTCACCGACGTGTGAATCAGCATCGTCGCGTGGCCTTTGTCGCCCCGAGCACGCCGGGCGGCGGTGGCCAGGACGAACCAGGTCAGTGCAAGGTCGAGAGTGGGCGGTATCGACGGGAGAAACACCTGGGCGGCACTCTTGCCGGAAGGTCGCACGTCGTCGACGTCCTCGTGCGGAATGATCCGGACCATGTTCGATCCGTCCAAATCCACGCCGTTCGCCTCGTCGCCCTCGACCACGTCCCGGCCGAAAATTCGCTCGGTGCCGAAGTAACCCTCCGGTTCCGGCAGGTTGAGGATGAAGTCCTTCGGGTAGAGGTCGCCGGCAGCCGGGTCGATCAGGATGTTGGCGAACGGCGTCGCCGTGTATCCGATGTAGGTGCTCTTCGGCAGCTTGGCGATGATGCCACGGATCAGCGGGTTGATGATGCGGGTCTCGACGCTCGCCTGGTCTGCTTCGTCATCGATGATCAGTGTCGGCACATCATTGAGTGCGCGCTGTTTGACGGCAGGTTGAAGCCATTTATCGAGCCGCTTCAACACCGCGGCATTCTTCTTCACCACGGCCAGGATCACACCGCTGTCGTCGACGTGCAGCAGAGCCGTCGACTGCATGGTGGGTGCTCTGAAGTCGCCGTCCGCGTTGGTCAGTTGCTTCCACTTGGTCGGTGTCAACTTGTGAAGCTGCTCATCCAGGCGTTCTTGCGTCTGCTTACGCAGGCCGTTGTGGATTCCTGACAGAACGATGACGAACTTGTACCCGACGTCCGCAGCTTTGGCGATGACCGCAGTGAAGTTTGTCGTCTTCCCGGACTGGACGTACCCGACGACCAAACCCTTCGAGTCCCAGTCGGACTCGTTGGGCCGTGGCGTGTACGCGATGACCTTGTTGGACGAGCTGTCCAAAGTGCTCACCCGGCCATCGGGCCAGGCCAGGTCCACCCGAATGAACCGCTCGAGCGCAGGCCAGTACACATCCGCGGACGCATTCGGTCCGGCATACCACGGCTCGCGTGGGCCGTGAATGATGGGCGGGCCACCGCTGATGACTCCGGTCACCTGCTTGCGATATTCCTGGACGTACGACTCGAGCTCATCTCGGCTGAGCCGGCCGGTGAAACTCTTGATCGCAGAATCGAGCGAGGTCTTTCTCGCCCACCCCGCGAACACTTCATAAAACGGGTCCACGGCTATCATCCTCTTCAGCGCCCGAGCGCACCCCGGGCATGGTGTCGGAACCGGGAGTCATCAGGGAGGACTCTCGGTTTCGGGTCAATCTGAAAGGTCGAAGGTCCGCGTCAGACGTTGATCCCATAATCTCGGGCAATTCCAGCCAACCCCGAGACGTAGCCCTGCCCGATCGCGCGAAATTTCCATTCTTCGTTACGGCGATAGAGCTCACCGAACACCATAGCCGTCTCGGTCGACGCGTCCTCGCTCAGATCGAAGCGCGCAAGCTCGCGGCCATCGGCCTTGTCGACCACGCGGATGAACGCGTTCACCACCTGGCCGAAGTTCTGCCGGAGGGCGTCGGCATCGTGGATGGACACCGGGAACACGATGGAATCGACGTCGGGCGAGAGCGCCGTCAGGTCGATGTCGATGCTCTCGTCATCCCCATCCCCCTCGCCGGTTCGGTTGTCACCCGTGTGTTCGATCGCGCCGTCGGGCGAGCGAAGGTTGTTGTAGAAGACGAAGAACTCGTCGCTCAGGACCTTGTGGGAGGGGTTGAGGGCGATCGCACTGGCATCGAGGTCGTACGCACCACCGCTCGTCGAGCGAACATCCCAGCCCAGTCCGATGCTGACAGCCGTCAGGCTGGGCGCTTCCTTGCTGAGTGAGACGTTCCCACCCTTGGCCAGTGTCACAGACATGTTCGGTTCCCATCCTCACGTCACCAGGTTGCAATATCAATCTAGCCATACCGACAAGCCAAGTGGTCGGAATGGTCCTGCAGTTCCCGATTCGCTCGAGTTGCTGACGCGATCCGATCTCGCAGCCAGGCCGACGATGGACGCCCCGGGCAGTCTCGCCGACAGCCGCTTTGGACCCCGTCCGAGAGTATGCCGCGGCCTCCGACCGCCCGTCAGGTCATGAAGAACAAGGAGTCGTCACCGGGTATACGAAGTCGGAGTTGAAGACATCGTCGAACGTTCCGCCAGACAGACCCATCGACCAGTCGTGTAGCCAAGTACAGCGAACTCAGCAGTCCGCGCACACCATTCAGTGGCCACTCGCTTTGCGGACCAGGGCATCATCGCGGACGCACGTCCAACCGTGTGCCTGTAGAGCCTGCACGATGTCGACCTCATCGCTCACGTCGAAGTGCAGGAACTCGCCGTCATGAATGGTGTCCTCGACCTTCCCGTATTGCTCACGAACCGATTGCGGTACGTCGCGGAGCATCTCTCGGGCGGGCCAGGCCGGCCAATCACCGTCGGCGTGTCCGGGAACAGTGTCCAGGTCGAACACTTCGCCGTCCGCAGGAAGATCAGTTTCGCCATCGGCGAAGCGCTCGACCACATCGGTCCAGCTTTCGGCGGTTAGGCTGTTCTTCGCGTCC
>NZ_JXQS01000049.1:0-1083 GCF_000834565.1 Rhodococcus sp. MEB064 | reverse complement strand
TCGAGGATCTGGGGTTGCGGCAGGAGGACATCCGGATCCGGGGTGCGGCGATGCAGTGCCGCATCACGACGGAGGACCCGGCGAACGGGTTCCGCCCGGACACCGGCCGTATCACCGCGTATCGGACGCCGGGCGGTGCGGGCATCCGTCTCGACGGCGGGACGACGTTGGGTGCGGAGGTGTCGGCGTACTTCGATTCGATGCTGGTGAAGCTCACCTGCCGTGGTCGCACGTTCGAGGACGCGGTGGCGCGGTCGCGGCGGGCGTTGGCGGAGTTCCGTATCCGCGGTGTCTCGACGAACATCGGCTTCCTGCAGGGACTTCTGCAGGACGAGGACTTCCGTGCGGGCAACGTCACGACGTCGTTCATCGAGGAGCGACCAGAGCTGTTGACGGCGCGGTCGTCCGGCGATCGCGGTACCAAGATCCTGACCTACCTCGCGGACGTGACGGTGAACAAGCCGCACGGCGAGCGCCCGAGCACGGTCTACCCACAGGACAAGCTGCCGGACATCGACCTCTCCGTCGCACCGCGCGACGGATCACGCCAGCGGTTGCTCGAACTCGGCCCGGAAAGCTTCGCCCGCGATCTGCGTCAGCGAAAGGCGTTGGGCGTCACCGACACCACGTTCCGTGACGCCCACCAGTCGTTGCTGGCGACACGCGTGCGGACGTCCGGGTTGTTGATGGTCGCCCCCTACGTCGCACGCACCACCCCCGAACTGTTGTCCATCGAGTGCTGGGGCGGTGCGACGTACGACGTGGCGTTGCGGTTCCTGCACGAGGATCCGTGGGAGCGGTTGGCGGCGTTGCGGGAGGCGGTGCCGAACATCGCTCTGCAGATGTTGCTGCGTGGGCGTAATACCGTCGGTTACACCCCGTACCCGGAGCGGGTGACGACAGCGTTCGTGGAGGAGGCGGCGGCGACGGGTGTGGACATCTTCCGCATCTTCGACGCGCTGAACAACGTCGATCAGATGCGCCCGGCCATCGACGCGGTCCGTGAGACGGGCACGACGATCGCCGAGGTGGCGATGTCGTACACCGGTGACCTGTCGAACCCCGGCGAGAAGCTCTACACCC
>NZ_JXQS01000048.1:0-239 GCF_000834565.1 Rhodococcus sp. MEB064 | reverse complement strand
GGGGAGGCGACGTTGACGACGCAGGACGAGGTGCTGCTCTCCGGCACCAGTGCGGAGCGGCGTGATCGGCTCAATCATCTGTTGTTCCCGGGGCCGGCGAAGGAGTTGGCGGAGCATCGGGAGAAGTACGGGGACACCTCCGGGTTGTCGGCGAATCAGTTCTTCTACGGGTTGCGTCAGGGCGACGAGCATCGGGTGCGCCTGGAGAAGGGTGTGGATCTGCTGATCGGGCTCGAGGC
>NZ_JXQS01000047.1:0-381 GCF_000834565.1 Rhodococcus sp. MEB064 | reverse complement strand
TGTGCGATCTGGAGCCGTACTGGGAGGCGATCCGGAAGGTGTACGCCCCGTTCGAGTCCGGGCTCCCCGCTCCGACCGGGCGGGTCTACACCCACGAGATCCCGGGTGGGCAGCTGTCGAATCTGCGTCAGCAGGCCATCGCGTTGGGTCTGGGGGACCGGTTCGAGGACGTGGAGAAGGCGTACGCGGACGCGGACCGGTTGCTGGGCCGGTTGATCAAGGTGACGCCGTCTTCGAAGGTCGTGGGCGATCTGGCGTTGCACCTGGTGGGGGCGGGGGTGTCGATGGAGGACTTCGCGGCGGATCCGGGGAAGTTCGACATTCCCGATTCGGTGATCGGGTTCCTGCGCGGTGATCTGGGCACCCCGGCCGGTGGGTGGC
>NZ_JXQS01000046.1:0-12121 GCF_000834565.1 Rhodococcus sp. MEB064 | reverse complement strand
CCGACGTGATCGGTGAGACCGTGGAAGGTCGGCCCGACCTGTTCGATCTTGGGCCCCGTGTCCATCATGCGAGCCCCCAGCGGACCGAGCCGCACCTGGACGCGGCCGATCTCCCGAGCGAGACCCAGAATCATCAACAGCAGGACGGCAACGGCAACGGTCAGGACGAGAACCATGGTGACGAGGAAGACGGTCATCGAAGAGCCTTTCGGAAATCAGTAACGGCTGACGGACGAGGTGGCGCGGAACTCGATCGCCGCGTTGGTGAGGTAGTCGTCGATAGGGCGACGACCGAAGGACATGACCGACCGGGCGTACAGGGCGACGCACACCATGCCCACGACGAAGAGTCCGACGGCTGCACCGGCGACTCGGTCGACGACACCGAGCTGGGGCGTCGTCGTCACTACTACCGCGGCGAGAGCGAACCCGGCGGCCCGCGCGGCGTGCCACCACCCGATGTGCGGGATTTCGTCGCCGCCGACGGCGAAGGCGAAGCACCCGCAGTCGAGGTCCCGGCGACCACGCGCCAGGTTGACTGCCAGTCCCACGAAGAACGCCGCGAACAACGCTGCGGCGGCGAGACCACTCAGGAACGGTGCGATTCCGAGAACCAGCACGCACCCCACTGCCACCTCGGCTGCGGGCAATGTCCGGCCGACGACGGTCGCGGCCGCGTCGGGAAGCAGTCGGTAGCCCTTGACAGCTCGTACCGTCCTGCCGTCGTCCTTCAGTTTCGGAACTCCGGCGACGAGAAGAATCCCGCCGACGATGCTCGACAGCGCGGCCCAGAGCATCGCTGCCCCCTCTCGTCCGTGTCGACGCCGTCCCGTCGTTCGGTCCGGCTGAGAAAGAGCATGAAAGGCGGATGCGTCGGAATCGCTGCGTGTGCGTTACGTGCTGCGCCGCTCGACGTGGACACCGAGTTGTCACGTAAGGCCAGCTCAGAGCTCCGTCACAGGCGGTCGTGTGGACGACGTCACCTACCGAGCGCCCGCGATCCGCGACTTTGACGACCGATTCCCACTTGGCGCACCCACCGCTGTCATCACGGAAACATGAAGGAAACGGTCGAGTCGTACAGTGCGTTTTCCTGATGCCCGACGACCCGAAGGACTGATCGATGAACACCAGCTCGCTTCGGGCCGCGCTCGATCAGGCCGCCGCAGCGGATCACTCGGCCACTCCTGTGTACTCCCCGTTGAGTGCGCTCGGACGGCGCCGTTTGACTCCGATCGACTTGTTGGGTCAGTCGCTGTCCACGATGGCGCCCGCCACGTGCATGGTGTTCATCGCGTTGTGGATGTCGACGGTCGGCGCCGGAGTCGGTGGACTGCTCGCGATCATCGGCGCCACTCTGGTCATGGCACTCGTCGCCCTGTGCATCCGTCAGTTCACTGTGCGACTCGCCGCGTCCGGGTCGCTCTACAGCTTCGTCGCGCACGGACTCGGACGGCGTGCGACGTTGACGACGGCCGCGGCCCTGCTGGTCGGCTATCTGGGTGTGTCGATCTCCGTGTTGTCCAATGCCGGCGACAACCTGATGCGCGTGGCCGACGTGACGGGTGTCGGACTCGGCGGCGACTACACACTCGCGGCGTGTGCAGCGATCGCCGTCGTCGTGGCGCTCATCGCCGTTCGGGGCGTCCGATTCGCCACACGGACGATCCTCGTCATCGAGTTGTGCACTCTCGCAGTGATCGTCGTGCTGCTGTTCCGTGCACCTGTCGCCGTAGACGTGTCGACGCAGTGGTCGGCCCCTGTCGGATTCGCCCTGTTCCTTGCGATGCAGACGGTCCTCAGCCTCGCAGGCTTCGAGAGCGCGGCATTCTTCGGTCCGGAAGCACGGACTCCGCTGCGCTCGGTGTCCCGCGCCGTCCTCCTGTCTCCGATTCTGGTGGGAGTGCTGTACGTCTTCGCCGGATGGGCGGGAATGACAGGCCACGCGGGCACTCTGCTGAACGCCTATTTCGGCGGCGTCGATTCGGGCGCCGGCTCGCTGCTGGTCGTCGCCGTGAATGTCGGTGTGTGCTCGTCGTGGATAGCCTCCACGCTCGGATTCGCCCAGGCCGGTTCACGACTCGTGTTCTCGATGAGTGTCGAGCGCATCGTTCCTGGCGTCTTCCGACATGTTCACGCTCGATGGAAGACGCCCTACGCGGCGGTCATGGTGTTCGTCGGAGCGTCGATGATCGGCGCCCTGTTCCACGACCCCGACGAGGTCGCGAGCAGATACGACGTGGTGGTCGAGGTCGCGCTCATCCTGGGATACACGATGGTCGCGTTCGCCGCGGTCAACTTCCTGGCGCGGATCGGCGAACACACGACGTGGACCCGGCTGTGCGGTGCCTTCGCGGCCGGCGCGGGAACCAGCCTTCTTCTGTTCGTCGTGGTCCAGTCCCTCGATACCTGGTTCTACGTGGCGTGGTTCGTGATTCTCGGCGGCTCGGGAACGGCGTGGTACGCGATCCTGGAGCGTTGGCGACCGGCCAGCATCAGGTCGATCGGGGTGTTCGACAGTATCGAAACTGCCGATCTCTTACCGGGGTCCGCAGAGCTGGCCGTCGATGCGGACGGCAGGCCCGTCCTGAGCGCTCCTCGTCACGGGCGGTAGCGGTGGTGACGCAACGCAACGACGCACAGGAGCGCACAGGCTTCGGCGGTCAACAACCCAAGGCCGTGCAGAAGGCCCTCGCGATGCTCGAGGCCGTGGCATACCTGGGCCCCGGTGCGACCGCCAAACAAATTGCGGGACACACGCATGTCCCACCGGCAACCGCGTATCGCATGTTGAACTTCCTGGTTGCCGACGGCTTTCTGGTGCGCGTTCCGGACCTGTCGGGCTTCGCGCTCGGAAGGCGGACCTCGGAACTCGCCTACGCTGCCACCACATCTGCGCCCACCCGGACGGTCGCCGACGTTCTAGGCGCCATGCGGACCGAGACCCGATACGGCCTCTACGTCGCGTCGTTCCGCGGCGGGGCTCTGCGCATGGTGGACACCGACCCCGATCACGAGCCAGTGTCCGCCTCCACGATCATGCGGAACCCTCACGCCCACGCCGTCGGAAAGCTGATGTTGGCGTACTACCCTCGGACGCGGGAGCCGTTGCGCGCCATCACCTCGCACACCCTGGTCGACGACGTCGACCTCCGCGCTGATCTCTCGACGGTTCTCGCTACGGACATCGCCGTCGAGAGCGACGAATCACGTATCGGACGAGCGGCGTTGGCGGTGCCCCTGCGAGATGCGCACTCCGATGTCGTCGGCGCTCTGTGCCTGCAGGGGGCGTCGGGCAGATTCACACGGGACAGTCGGGATCTCGTCGACTTCCTGCGTGCGGGAGCCGAGGAGCTCCACGGGTTGATCTAGCCTCGATCAGGAGGACACCCGCTGCTCGACCACGTAGTCGTCGAGGTCGGCTTCGCGTGTCATCTGCCAGTAGTCGACGATCCTCCAGGGCAACGTGGAGACCACGCGGCCGGCGTCGTTGCGGTACCAGTTGTCCATCCCCTCGTGGGTCCAGATCATGCGGGAGTGCGCGTCGTCGTGCCGCCGGACGTAGTCCTGCTCCACCTCGTGCTTCACCTCGACCACGTCGATGCTCTGCTCGGTCATCGTGGACAACAGGTCGATGATGTAGCGAACCTGGCATTCGGCGATGGTGATGTAGCTGCCGCCATGTCCCAGAACGGTTCCCGGTCCGCAGGTGATGAACAGGTTCGGGTAGTCGGGCACCGTGATTCCGAGGTAGGCGTGGGCGTCCTCGGGCCCCCACGCCTCGCGGATCGACCGTCCCGATCGGCCCCGGACGTCGATGGGGGTGAGCAGCTTGTGAGTCTCGAATCCGGTCGCGAGGATGACGACGTCGACCTCGGCCGCGGTGCCGAAGCGTCCTCTGACATGGCGGGAGTCGATGGAGGTCACCGACTCCGCGACCAGCGTGACGTTGTCGCGTGTCAGGGCCGCGTACCAGCCGTTGTCCAACAGCATCCGCTTGCCGAAGGGTGGGTAGTCGGGCAGCGCCTTGTCGATCAGGTCCGGCCTGCCGGCGAGCTCCTTCTCGATGTACCGCGTGAAGACGCGGCGGTGCGCATCGTTGACCGCGTTCACCGACGCCGATGGGTGCTCCCAGTCGGGATCGACCTGCAGTGAGGGATGGACGCGGTCGTTGAAGTTCCACGCGAGTCGTGCCCGATACCAGAGCCGGTAGAGCGGGACGGTGTCCATCAGGAAGTTGACGTCGTCGTCGATGGGCTCGAAGTAGACATCGCTCGACGCGACCCACTGCGGCGACCGCTGGAAGACGGTCGCGTGCGCCACGATCGGCGCGATCGCCGGAAGTACCTGCATCGCACTGGCTCCGCTGCCGACGATGGCAACGCGTTTGCCCGTCAGGTCGAGATCGTCCGGCCACTGAGCAGTGTGGAAGATCGGGCCCTCGAACGTCTCCAGCCCCGGGATGGGCGGCACCTTCGGCTTGTTCAGCTGGCCGGTCGCCGTGATGACGACCGAGGCGGTGAGGACCTCGCCGGTCGTCGTCTCGACTCTCCAGTACCGCTGATCCGCATCCCACTGCGCCGTCGACACCTCGGTATCGAATCGGATCCGCTCGTGCAGATCATGCTGCGAGGCAACATTTCTGAGGTACTGCCAGACTTCGTCACGCTTGCCGAAGTGCGACGTCCAGGCACTGGGCGCGAACGAGTACGAGTACAGGTGGCTCGGGGTGTCGACACCGGCACCGGGGTAGGTGTTCTCGAACCATCCACCCCCGACATCGGAGTTCTTCTCCAGCACCACGTGCTCGATCCCCGCCTCGCGCAGCCGGATCGCTGCCAACATTCCGGAGACACCCGCACCGATGACGATGACGGACAGATGCGTTGCGGCGGCATGCCGGGGTTCCGGCCGGGCGAACCCCATGTCCTCGGCGATCATCTCGGCGAACTCCGCAGGCACGGGTTCACCGACGGCCGCACTGATCATCTCGACCAACTGCTCGTCCGTCGGTGTGGGAACTGCCACCGGAGCGCCGTCGGACCACGCGACGATCGCGTCGACGGCCGCGGAACGGATCTCGTCCGCGACATCGGGGCCGAATCCGCCGCTGTCGTTGTCGTCCATGCCCCGGCTGCGCGTCGGGCGGTACGGCGCCTCGAGCCAGCGCCGGTCGCCCGTCAGTTGGTAGAGAACCGCGACAAGGCTGGGCATGTTCGCGGACTCGACAGCGCGGCCTACTCGCGACCGGTCGATGACGGGTGTTTCGGACGTCGACACGTGCCCTCCCTCGGCGGTCCATCCGGGACCTGCACCGAACTAACCACAGTTAGGCAATGATCGGCAAGAGGTCCCGATGGCTCGGACGATCTGCTCTCGAAGTCTTGACAATGTGTCCTGCGCCACAGCATGCTGCGATGCACAACCTAACGGTGGATAGGCGAAGGGACTCTCATGGAACTGGTCGAGGCAATGCGCACCACAGGAACGTGTCGGCGATACAAGAGCGACCCGGTGCCGGACGAGGTCTTCCGCAGCGCTTTCGACCACGCCCGCTTCGGACCCCAGGGCGGCAATCGCCAGCCGGTGCGCTGGATCGTCGTCCGCGACGCTGCCCGTAAGCAGGCCCTGCAGGATCTCTACCTGCCGATGTGGGACGCATACTTCTCTGGCATCACGGGCGGCACCGTCGCCGTCGGCGCACTCCCGAAGACCGTGCAGGATGCCGACTACTTCGCCCGCCATCTCGCGGAGGTTCCCGCGATCGTCGTCGTGTGCGCAGCGCTCGACGGACTTCACCCCACCGACCACGAACTCGGCCGACTGTCCGTCGTCGGCGGAGCGTCCATCTACCCCACCGTGCAGAACCTCTGCCTGAGCCTGCGCGATCAGGGCGTCGCCACCGCCGTGACCACACTTTTGTGTCACGAGGAACCCGCGATCCGCGAGATGCTCGCCATTCCCGACGACTACATCACCGCGGCTCACATCGCCGTCGGCTACCCGGAGAAGAAGTTCCCCACCAAGCTGACCCGCAGCCCCGTGGAGGAGATCGTCGCGCTGGAGTCCTTCTCGCAGCCCATGTTCACCGACACTCTGTCCACCGCTCCGGCGATCTGACAAGGACTCTCGTGCCCGGACTCGCCCCGCAGCATCGTTCACTCACCGGCCGCGCCACCATCGGAGATCAACTTCGACGGCACGCACGGACCCAGCCCGACAAGACGGCCTTCATCAGCTACGACGCCGACGGAGCGCGACAGGTCACCACCTACGGTCAGCTGGACAGCCGCGCCAACCAGTTCGCGAACCTGCTCCTCGACATGGGCGTGGGTCCGGGCGATCGCGTGGCGTCCATGGCACGCAACAGTATCGACGTCGTCGTCGCGTACTACGGCTCGCTCAAGGTCGGGGCCGCCTTCACCGGAATCAACGTCCTCTACCGCGCGCCCGAGGTGCGGCACCAGCTCGAGCACGCAGAACCCACGGTCGTGGTGGCAGGCCCCGAATTCGGGGACATCGTGAGAAGCGTTCTGCCGGAGGGCACGACGCTGATCATGTTCGGGGAGGAGTACGCGCGCCTGACCGCCGCGACGCCGGACAGCGAGCCGGTCGTCGAGATGGACGAGAACGACATCGCGATGGTCATCTACACATCGGGGACGGAAGCTGCGCCGAAGGGCGTGATGATTCCTCACCGCAACTTCCTGATCTCGACTGCTCCAGCATGGAGTTGGGGGTTGAGGACCGGTCCGGAGGACACGTGGCTCTTCGTCATGCCGTTCCACACCATTGCCGGCCTGGGATCCATGACGACCTTGACGCTGATGGGCGCGACACTCGTTCTTCCCGCCACAGCCGACCCCACGACGTCGCTACGGATCATTGCCGACGAGAAGATCTCCGTCATCGCGCAGACCCCGACGTTCTACTTCGCCCTCGCACGCGAATCCACGTTCGGTCCCGACTCGGTCGGTCAGGTCCGCCGGTGCCTCACCTACGGCGGCCAGGTATCGCCGAACACCATCTCCGCGTGGGCGTCTGCCGCGCCCGAAGCAATCTGGGGAACGTACTGGGGGCAGTCCGAACTGTCCCAACTCGGCTCGGTGGGATGGTTCACCACTCTCGACGACATCCCCGATGGTGATGCCTCCTGGATCGGCAAGCCGGTCACGCACCTCGAGGTCAAGGTCGTCGACCCGGACGGACAGGAATGCGAGATCGGCGAGTTGGTCTGCCGCACACCGTCGGTGATGCTCGGCTACTTCAAGGACGAGGCGAGGACGGCCGAGGTCTTCCGCGACGGGTGGGTGCACACGGGCGACATGGTGCGTGTCGACGCCGCGGGGAACCTCTTCTTCTACGATCGTATGAAGGACATGATCAAGTCGGGGGGTATGAACGTGTCGAGCCAGGAGGTCGAGCGCGTCATCCACGCCCATCCGCAGGTAGCGCGGGCAGCTGTTGTCGGCATGCCGGATCCCTACTGGTCCGAAGCCGTCACTGCGTTCGTCATCGCGGCGGAGGGGACGACGCCCGATCCCGACGCCATCATCGAGTTCTGCCGCACCGAGCTCGCGTCGTACAAGGCGCCGAAATCGGTACACGTGGTCCGCGAACTCCCGGTCGATGCGCAGGGCAAGATTCTCAAGCGCGAGCTCCGCGCCATGGCCGTCGTCGAGGATCCTGTGTGAGCACGCCCGACGACGGACTCGACGCACCACGGGCCATCCGTAGCCGTCGCCGCAAGACCGACATCGCATCCACGGCCGCACAGATCTTCGCTCGTGACGGATATGCCAACGTCGGCATGCGGGACATCGCCGACGCCGTCGGCATCCGCGGCGCCAGCCTGTATCACCACTTCACGTCGAAGGAAGAGATCCTCTTCGCCATCTGCCTCACGGTGACTCAGGAGCCGGCAGACGACACGTTGCCGCTCCTCGACGCCCCCGGCACGCCGACCGAACGCCTGTCGAGCCTGGTCAGGGCGCATCTGCGGCACCTCACACGGCGGCGCGTCGAGTACATCGTCGGCCTGCACGAACTGGCATCGCTGATCCCGGAACACAGAGCCACGATCGAGAACTATCGCCGCCGATACCAGCGTCGAGTGCGCGACGTCGTCGCGGCAGGGATGCGGACCGGCGAATTCACCGTGCCCGACGCCCGCCTCGCCGCGTTCGCGATGGTGGACATGCTGAACGGCATCAGCGCTTGGTATCACGAGGACGGTGACATGAGCATCGACGACATCGCCGATGCCTACGTCGATCTGGCCGTCGGACGGCTGCTCGGGGGAACTCCACACACCTGAGGGCCGAAACTGCTCAACGGCCCTAGTCTGTCTTCCAGACCGGACGAAGGAGCGACGTGGAACCCAGCGACGAGATCGACGCACTGATCGCCCGACACCCCGATTGGCGCGGTGCCGCCCTGGCGGAAGCACGACGGGTAATTCTGTCGGTGGACGACGGCATCATCGAGGGCTGGAAGTACATGGGCTCCCCCGCCTGGGATCTCGACGGGCCACTCATCGTCGGCGACATCTTCAAAGCGAAAGTGAAGCTCGGCTTCCAGTACGGGGCATCGCTCGACGACCCGGAGGGCATCTTCAACGGTGAGCTCGGCGGGAAGCAGCGGCGCTCGTACGAACTCTTCGAAGGTGACGTCGTCGACGCGGAGGCATTGGCCGGGTTGGTCCGTGCGGCGATCGAGCGGAACCGGAACAAGAAGGCCGAGTCGCGCAAAAGATAGCCCCCGCAGCCCTACACTCAGCCCACGTACTTGGACGTCACCCGGTTCTCGAACCACTGCAACGCCATGGTGGGCGGCAGCGCCATCACCAGAATCAGCACCACGGTTCCCATGATGTTCTCCATGCGGATCAGGCTGACGTTGCGTAGCAGTTCGTACCCGATGCCGCTCGATGCCGAGAACATCTCGGCGAGAAGTAGACCCAGGAACGCCAGACCGAAAGTCATGCGCATACCCGTCGCGAGCGAGGGCAGCACCGACGGAACGACGATCTGCCGCACCAGCCGTGGCCAACTCACCTGCAGAGACGCGGCCATCTTCAGGTGGATCCGCTGCACGGACGCCGTGCTCTCCACGGCGACCAGGAACATGGGAATGAAGGCCGCGTAGAACGCGAAGCCCGCGCGACTCAGCTCCCCGATACCCAGGAACGACAGGAAGATCGGGTAGAGCACGATCTTCGGGATGCTGTTGATCGCATAGAAGATCGGGACCACCGTGCGGGCCCAGAACGGGGTGAGCCCGAGCGCGAGGCCGAGGAGCGACCCGACGATCGTGCTGCCCAGGAAGGCGAGCACCAGGATGCGGAGCGAATCGAGCACGTTTGCACGGAAGTCCGGATTCCCGAGATCGGCGACCAAGGATCGCATCGCCTCGAGCGGCGTCGGGAAGATCAGACTGTCGGCGACGACAGCCGACACCCACCAGATCACCACGGCGAGCACTGCCACCACGAGCGGCGGCACCACACGACGTGCGGTGTGCACACCTCGACGCCGGGGCGCTACGGCCGGCGCGGCGATGGTCGGGGGCAGAGTGGCCACGGAGCGACTCATCAGCGACGCCTCCAATCGAATCGGTTGAGGGCGGCGGAGATGCCGAACGTCGCGATCAGGGCGATGGCCGCGACCACGAGGATGCCTGCGTACATGTCGGCGATATCGAAGCTGTCGTACGCGATGGAGATGAAATGCCCGAGACCCTGTGTCGACAGGATGAACTCGCTGGCGAGCACCGAGATGATCGCGTAGGAGAGCCCCAACTTGAGGCCTGTCACGATGTTGGGCAACGCGTACGGCAAGAGAATCGACCGAAAGTACTGCCAGCGGCTGAGCATCAGCGTGGTGCCCAGTTTGGTGACGATGGGCGACACGGCGTTGAAGCCAGTTCGCGCGTTGAGGGCCACGACACCGAACGCGAAGATGGTCGACAGAATGGCGATGGGTGCGACGCCGGCACCGAACAGCACCACCATGATCGGGTAGAGCGCGAAGGTGGGCACCGCGTAGTACACGTTCAGGTATGGCTGGAACGCTCTGTCCCACAACTCGAATCGCCACAGAACGTAGGCCGCGGCCACCCCGAACACGGAACTGAGCACGAACGCGACCACGATGATGCCGAGCGTCCGCCCCAGAGCGTCGACGAGGAAGTCCGTCTCGGTCAGCAGTCGGAGGGCGGTGAAGAACATGTCGGACACCGGAACGATGTCGAGGGGGGACGCGAAGAATCGTGCCGCGATATCGACGGCCACCAATGCAGCGACCAGGATGACCACGGTCCACCCCCACGCCGGTAACCCCAGTGACGTGGCGGGTGCCGGCCGCAGATAACCGGGAACGACGGAGCTGCGTTCGGTGGTGCTCACGGCTCGATGCTCATCGTCTTCTTGGCCTCGTCCCGCAGCGTCGACCAGATGCGCTCGTGCAACGCGACGGCATCGGGACTGGCCAGCACGTCCTCGGACCGGGGCCGCGGCAGATCGATCGGTACCTCGTCGATGAATCGGCCCGGGCGGGCGCTCATCACGAGCACGCGGTCGGAAAGCAGCACGGCCTCCTGGATGCTGTGCGTGATGAACAGGACTCCGCAGGTGAGCTTCTCGACGATCTTCAACAGCTCGTAGGACATCACGAGCCGGGTCTGCTCGTCGAGAGCGCCGAAGGGCTCGTCGGCGAGAATGAGATCTGGCTCCATCGACAGGCACCGTGCGATGGCGACGCGCTGTCGCATACCGCCCGACAGCTGCGTCGGGTAGTGGTCGCCGAATCGCGCGAGCCCGACGGTCGCGAGCAGCTCGTCCGCGCGCTCGCGGCGCTCCTTCTTGCCGACTCCCCGCATTTCGAGTGCGAAGGCGACGTTGTCGCGAATGGTGCGCCACGGCAACGTCGCGGACTCCTGGAAGATCACTGCTGTCTTGGTGCGCGGTCCACTCATCGGCTGGTCGTCGATGGTCACCGTACCGCTGTCATGATCCTGTAAGCCTGCGAAGATCTCGAGAAGTGTCGACTTCCCGCATCCACTCGGACCGACGATCGACACGAACTCACCGCGCCCGATGGTCAGGTCGATCTCGTGCAGGGCGGTCACGTCACCGAAGTGTCGGGAGACCGAGGAGGCGATGGCTATGGCCGACGACGTCTCGGGTCGGGGTCTGGTCGCAGCGTGGGTCACGTCGATACCTTCTTCTCGAGGAGCAGGTCAGGCGGGGCAGTCGCCGGGAACGTCGTCGTCGACGTCGGGGGCGAGGAACTCGGGATCGAACAGGGTGCAGAAATCGGGCACACGGTCGCTGCCCGACGCGTCCACACCCGACTGGGCGGCCTCGACGGATGCCGTGTCGAATCCGCCGCCCCAGGTGTCCACGGACGAGGCACGTTCGACGACGGCGGTGGCCGACTCGACGTCGAATCCTGTGTATTCCGCATAGATTCGGGCGGCTGCGACGGGGTCTGCCTTGATCGAGGCGACCGCGTCGGTGTACCCGTGGTTGATCGCGCGGACGACGCCGGGGTTGCTCGCGGCGTAGTCCTTGGTCGTGGTGATGGTCGACTGCAGGAATCTCTTCATGTAGTCGGGGCTGCTGACGATGAGCTTGAAGTCCTCCGGCCGCTGTTCGGCGACGATGGACGGAATCAGGGCGATGTCGACGGAACCCGCTTCGAGCAGGGCCAACCCCTCCCCGATTCCACCCGACGACACGCGCTCGATCCGCGCAGGATCCGCTCCGGCGAGGGAGGGCAACAATCGGGTGAGTGCGTCCGACGCGGAGTTCGGTCGCGTGTACGCCCACCGGCGGACGTCGTCGATCGAGTCGACCGCCGAGTTCGACGCCAGCGCATAGAAATTCATCGGATACGGACCCTGGGTACCGCCACCCACGATGCGCAGCTCGGACCCACCGGCGTCGGCCTGCACGATGGAGGGGTAGCTGACCTCACCGATGGGGATGTTGCCGTCGAGGAGGGTGCGCATGGTCGCGCTGCCGCCCTTGCCCGGAACGATGTTCTCGACGATGACGCCGTACTTCTCGAACAGTCCCTGCTTCTGTGCGACGAGCCACGGGATGCTGTAGATCTCGGCG
>NZ_JXQS01000045.1:0-9623 GCF_000834565.1 Rhodococcus sp. MEB064 | reverse complement strand
AACCCAGCCGGGACCACACATCGGAAGGCCCCCGCCACACGGCGGGGGCCTTCTGTCGTCTCCGGCCCGCCGCGTCCCGGCCCCCGCGGACGTCGCCCCGGTTAAAGTGGCCCCGTGAGTACCGACGACGCACCTTCACGCGAGGCCGCTACCCCCGCCCGAGCCTCCCGCGACGAGGAGCGCAGCCGTTACCGCGAATTCCGGGACGGCATCGCCGCCCGACCGGGGGCGGACCGGATCTACCGCATCGTGGTCGGAGTCGTCGGCACGATCGTTCTCCTCCTGGGCATCGTGGCAATTCCGTACCCCGGACCGGGCTGGCTGATCGTCTTCGCCGGTCTCGGCATTCTTGCCTCGGAATTCGCGTGGGCGAAGAAGGTCCTCCGCTGGGTGCGTGTGCGATACGACGCGTTCATGGAATGGTTCGGACGTCAGAACCTGGTCGTCAAGGGGATCGGCCTTCTCTTCACGGTGGCCGTCGTGCTGGCGACTCTGTGGCTCCTGGGCGCACTGGAACTGGTGGCCGGGTGGGTCGGCCTGGACTGGGCGTGGCTGCAGAGTCCGCTCTGAGTCACGTCTCGGACGTGGTGTCCGCAACGGGCCACGCCCTTCCGTGGACGGTCGGCCTGATGACGGTCGACCCACCCGACGCTCGACGCCTCGGCGACCCGGACACCGTCGACGCTGCCCTCGCGCGGGCCGCACAGAGATGGCCCGACGTGTCGGCCACGACGTGCGCGACGTTGTGGTGGTACGGCTCGAGTTCGACCCTCGCTCTCGTCGTCGCGTCACAGCTTCTCGTCACGGGAAAGTGCATCGATCCGGGCGCGTCCGTGTCCACGGTGTCGATCGGCGGTACGGGAACTCTCGAGGCGGTGACGTCCTCGTCGATCGTGGACGCGGTCGATGCGCCCGACGCACTGGCGGACGTCGTCGATCTCGTCGTCCGCACGCTCTGTGCCCGCGTGCCGGGACTGTCGGCGCCGAGCCTGTGGGCCGTCGCGTCGGACTCCGTGGCGAATCGCACGCTCGATGCCGCCTCCGCGCTGGGACGGATCGAGGACGCGTCACCGCTGATCGCGTCGTTGACCTCGAGGCGGCGCGCGCAGCGGTTCCCGGAGCCCCGGCTGGTCGATGTGACACGCGACGGGAGCGTCACGCCGGCCGACGACGGGCCCCCCGCGGCGGGCACCAGGCGGTTCCTGCGGCGGAGTTCGTGCTGTCTCGTCTTCGAGTCGGGGGAGTCGATGTGCACCAGTTGCCCGCGTCGTACACCGGCAGATCGCGCCCACCGGTGGTCCGCCCTCGTCGGGTGAGGTATCTGGCGTGTCGGTCCTCCCGATACGCTGTCATCGACAACTCTCTCGTCCTCCCACCCCACACCAGGAGCGCATCACCGTGAGCATGCCCGATTCCGCTGTCCTCGCACCCCGCATCCGCGTGGCCGCAGGGACGACCGCCGGAACGGCGTTGCGCGACACCGGCCTCCCCAACAAGGGTCCCGACGCCATCGTCGTGGTGCGTGACGAGGACGGCCGTCTCCGCGATCTGTCCTGGGCACCGGAGCAGGACTGCGAGGTCGAGCCCGTTCGTGCGGACAGCGAGGACGGCCGCAGCGTGATCCGCCACTCCGCTGCCCACGTGCTGGCCCAGGCTGTGCAGGAGATGTTCCCGTCGGCGAAGCTCGGTATCGGTCCGCCCATCGAGAACGGCTTCTACTACGACTTCGACGTCGAGAATCCGTTCACCCCGGAGGACTTGACCAAGCTCGAGAAGAAGATGAAGCAGATCATCAAGAGTGGTCAGCGCTTCTCCCGCCGGGTCTACGACTCGCTCGACGCTGCGAAGGCCGAGCTGGCGGACGAGCCGTACAAGCTGGAACTGGTGGACGACAAGGGTTCCGTGGACGACCCGGAGGTCATGGAGGTGGGCGGCGGCGAGCTGACCGCCTACGACAACCTGAACCCGCGCACCGGAGACCGTGAGTGGGGCGACCTGTGCCGCGGCCCGCACGTTCCCACCACGAAGTACATCCCGGCGTTCAAGCTCACCCGTAGCTCGGCCGCGTACTGGCGCGGCGATCAGTCGAAGGCCGATCTGCAGCGTGTGTACGGCACCGCGTGGGAGTCGCAGGAGGCCCTGGACGCGTACCTCGAACTGCTCGCCGAGGCCGAGCGTCGCGATCACCGCAAGCTGGGATCCGAACTCGACCTGTTCAGCTTCCCCGACGAGTTGGGCTCCGGCCTCCCGGTGTTCCACCCGAAGGGCGGCATCGTCCGCAAGGAGCTCGAGGACTACTCGCGCCAGCGGCACGTCGAGCAGGGCTACGAGTTCGTCTACTCACCGCACATCACCAAGAGCACGCTGTACGAGGTCTCCGGTCACCTCGATTGGTACAAGGACGGCATGTTCCCCGCGATGCATCTCGACGCGGAACTCGCCGAGGACGGCACGGTGCGCAAGCCCGGCCAGGACTACTACCTCAAGCCGATGAACTGCCCGATGCACAACCTGATCTTCGACTCCCGCGGCCGCTCGTACCGCGAACTTCCGTTGCGGCTGTTCGAGTTCGGGTCGGTCTACCGCTACGAGAAGTCGGGCGTCATCCACGGCCTGACCCGTGTGCGCGGTATGACGCAGGACGACGCTCATATCTACTGCACTCGCGAGCAGATGCACGAGGAGCTCACGAACACGCTGAACTTCGTGCTCGGACTGTTGAAGGACTACGGCCTCGACGACTTCTATCTGGAGCTGTCGACCCGTAACCCCGACAAGTCCGTCGGCTCCGACGAGGTGTGGGAAGAAGCGACGACCACACTCGCCGAGGTGGCCACCGCGTCCGGTCTGCACCTCGTGCCCGATCCGGGCGGCGCCGCGTTCTACGGTCCGAAGATCTCGGTGCAGGCCAAGGATGCCCTCGGACGCACGTGGCAGATGTCCACCATCCAGCTGGACTTCAACCTTCCGGACCGTTTCGGCCTCGAGTACACCGGCAGCGACGGCGTCAAGACGCGTCCGGTGATGATCCACCGCGCACTGTTCGGCTCGATCGAGCGCTTCTTCGGTGTCCTGACCGAGCACTACGCGGGCGCGTTCCCCGCGTGGCTCGCGCCCGTGCAGGTCGTGGCCATTCCGGTGGCCGAGGCGTACGAGGATCACCTCTTCACCGTCGTGGCGGCGTTGAAGAAGGCCGGCCTTCGCGCCGAGGTCGACGCGGGCGACGACCGGATGCAGAAGAAGATCCGCAACCACACCACCCAGAAGGTGCCGTTCATGCTCCTCGCCGGGCAGAACGACGTCGACGCCGGCGCGGTCAGCTTCCGCTTCCGCGACGGCACCCAGATCAACGGAATCCCCGTCGACCAGGCCGTGACCGCGTTGACCGAGTGGGTGGCTGCTCGCCGCAACGAGTCGCCGACCGCAGAGATCTTCGGCGGCGCATTCCCGGCCGGGGGCGACGAAGGATGAGTACCGAGGACACCGACGGCGCCATCGTCGACACCGGTGCAGGCGACGCGGATCGGCTGCAGCGACTGTGGTCGCCGCACCGGATGACCTACATCGCGACGGCGCCGAAGACCGACGACAAGATGGCGTCGGAACCCTTCACGCAGATCCCGACCCTCGACGACGAGGACGGGCTGATCGTGGCGCGCGGTGAGCACGTGTACGCGGTGCTCAACCTCTACCCGTACAACCCGGGTCACCTCATGGTCGTCCCGTACCGACGTGTGGCCGACCTCGAGGAGCTCACTGCCGAGGAGAGCCTCGAGCTGATGCAGTTCACGCAGCACGCCATCCGCACCATCAAGCGTGTGTCGCGCCCGCACGGGTTCAACGTCGGGCTCAATCTCGGTGCGCCGGCCGGCGGTTCGCTGGCGGAACACCTGCACCAGCACGTCGTCCCGCGGTGGGGCGGAGACGCCAACTTCATCACCGTGATCGGCGGCGCCAAGATCATGCCCCAGTTACTACGAGACACGCGCGCGCTGCTGGCCGACGCCTGGAAGGACTGACGCCGACGTGCTGAGCATCTTCGGTAGGGCCTCCGCGTCCAAGGTCACCGCACCTCTGGGTCGCGCCCTCAACAGCACCGGGCTCACCCCCGACTCCGTCACCATCATCGGCACGGTCGCCAGCGTCGCCGCCGCGGTCACGCTGTTCCCCATGGATCACCTGTTCGTCGGGACGCTCGTGATCTGGCTGTTCGTCATGTTCGACATGCTCGACGGGGCCATGGCGCGAGCACGCGGTGGCGGAAGCAAGTACGGCGCAGTGCTGGACGCCACCTGCGATCGTGTGGCGGACGGCGCCATCTTCGCCGGTCTCTCGTGGTGGGCGATCTACCACCAGAACGATCGCCCGTTGCTGGTGGCCATGCTGGTCTGCCTGGTCACCTCCCAGGTCATCTCGTACGCCAAGGCTCGTGCCGAGGCCAGCGGGCTCACCGCCGACGGCGGCCTCATCGAGCGCCCCGACAGGCTCGTCATCGTCCTGGTCGGGTCGGGACTGACCGGTATCGGTCAGCTCGCCGGCCTCGGGTGGCTCGAGTACGCGCTTCCCGTCGCCACCTACTTCCTGGCGGTAGCGAGCATCGTCACGGTGTTCCAGCGGGTCCTTGCAGTCCGCAACTCACCGGGTGCTCGGGACATCATCCCGATCCGGACCGATGCCAACCGGATCGAGCCGGACAGCTCGGCTGGATGAGTCTGTCCGAGCGGGCCGGGGCCGCGGGATACATAGCCGGGTGGCGCGTCGTCCGGGCACTGCCCGAGGGCGTCGCGACCCGGTTGTTCGATGCCGGCGCCGATCTTGCGGCGCGGCGGAACGGCGGCCCGGATCAACTGCGTCGTAACCTCGCTCGCGTCCTGGGTACCACTCCGGAGAACGTCCCGGACGAGATGATCCGTGCCTCGGTGCGCTCCTACGCGAGGTACTGGCGCGAGGCGTTCCGGCTTCCGTCCATGGACCTGGCCGCGCAGGCCGCGTCGATCGACGATGCGGTGGTCGGCCAGGAGTACCTGGACGCGGCGCTGGCCACGGGTCGAGGCGCGATCCTGGCGCTGCCCCACAGCGGGAACTGGGACATGGCCGGAGTGTGGTTGACCAGAACCCGTGGTCAGTTCACGACCGTCGCGGAGCGCTTGAAGCCGGAATCCCTGTACCGACGTTTCGTCGAGTACCGCGAGTCGCTGGGCTTCGAGATCTTCCCGCTGAGCGGCGGCGAGCGGCCTCCGTTCGAGCAGCTGTCCGAACGTCTGCGCGACGGCAAGGTGGTCTGCCTGCTCGGTGAACGCGACCTCGCGCGACACGGTGTACCGGTGACCTTCTTCGGCGAGCCGACGCGGATGCCGGCCGGACCGGCGCGACTCGCCATCGACACCGGGGCGGCCCTTCTTCCGGTGCACTGCTGGTTCACCGAGGACGGGTGGGGCTTCTCCATCGAGCCGCCGGTGGACGTGTCCGGCGGTGTCGAGAAGGCCACCCAGTCGCTCGCGGATCGGTTCGCGGCCAACATCTCCCGTCATCCCGCCGACTGGCACATGCTCCAGCCGCTGTGGTGGTCGGACCTCTCGCAAGGACGGCGCGATCGGATGACCGGCGAGGCGCAGCGGTGAAGATCGGCATCGTCTGTCCCTACTCGTTCGACGTGCCCGGCGGAGTGCAGGCGCATGTCGCCGAGTTGGCCGAAGTCCTGATCCAGCGCGGTCACAAGGTGAGTGTGCTGGCGCCCGCGAGCGACGAGACGGCCCTGCCGGACTTCGTCGTCTCCACCGGGAAAGCATTGAGTTTCCCGTACAACGGCTCGGTGGCGCGACTGGCGTTCGGGCCGGTGACCTACACCCGTATCCGGGCGTGGATCGAGAAGGGCGAGTTCGAGGTCCTGCACATCCACGAACCCAACGCCCCCAGCCTGTCGATGCTCTCGCTCAAGATCGCCGACGGTCCCATCGTCGCCACGTTCCATGCGTCGACGACGAAATCGTTGCTGCTCAGCACCTTTCAAGGTGTTCTCCGGCCGTACCACGAGAAGATCGCGGGCCGGATCGCCGTCTCCGAGCTGGCGCGTCGGTGGCAGGTCGAAGCCCTCGGGTCCGACGCGGTCGAGATTCCCAACGGTGTGCACGTACCCGCATTCGCGACTGCCCCGGTGCTGCCGGGTTACCCGCGGCCCGGCCGCACGCTGGTCTTCATCGGACGCTACGACGAACCCCGCAAGGGCATGCAGACTCTGCTCGCCGCGCTGGGCCCGATCGCTGCTCGGTTCCCCGATGTCGAGGTCCTCGTCGTCGGACGCGGCGACCAGCAGAAGCTGTGCAAAGAGGCCGGTGACCTGGCGAAGCATTTCCGCTTCCTCGGCCAGACCACCGACGCGGAGAAGGCGTCGGCGCTGCGCAGTGCCGACATCTACTGCGCGCCCAACACCGGCGGGGAGTCGTTCGGCATCGTGCTGGTCGAAGCCATGGCGGCCGGCGCTCCCGTCGTCGCCAGCAATCTCGACGCGTTCCGCCGCGTCCTCCGGGACGGCAAGGCAGGTGTGCTGTTCCCGGTCGGTGACTCCGAGGCCATGGCCGACGCCGTCATCCGGGTGCTCTCGGACGACGACGAACGGGCGGAGCTGGTGCGGCAGGCGAGCAGGACGGCAGTCACGTACGACTGGCCGGTCGTCGCCGAGCAGATCGTGCGCGTCTACGAAACCGTTGCCGTGCCCGGCCGGACCGTGAAGGTGATCGACTGATGTCCGCGTCGTTCTGGGTCGTCACGGCACTCGTGGTGCTGCTCGTGCTGGTGCTTCTCGTGGCGTTCTGGGCGTACTCCACGGCGCGCCGACTCGACCGCCTCCACGTCCGGTCGGACCGGTCCTGGCAATCGCTCGAGTCCGCCCTCGCTCGCCGCTCCGTGGTCACCAGGGCTGTCGCCGCCGCGCTCGACGCTCCCGGCTCCGTCGAGAGTCGCACGCTCACCCAATTGGCGGACCGCGCCGAGAGGGCGGAGCGGGCCGATCGCGAGCGGGCCGAGAACGCGGTGTCGGTCGCCCTGGGACGCGTCGATCTGGCTCGGCTCAATCCCCAGATGATCTCCGAGCTCGCCGACGCGGAAGCGCGCGTGCAGATCGCCCGTCGATTCCACAACGACGCCGTCCGCGACACCCTCGCGCTGCGGTCACGTCGGCCGGTCCGGCTGCTCCGCCTCGGCGGGACCGCGCCGATGCCCACCTACTTCGAGATCACCGAGAGCGAGACCGCCGACGACGACGTCGATTCGGCGTCGACACGGACATCGGCGCGGGTCGTCCTCCTGGACGGGCGCGGACGGGTGTTGTTGCTGCGCGGTCACGACCCTGCGGTTCCCGACGTGCACTTCTGGTTCACCATCGGCGGCGGGGTGGAAGTAGGGGAGACGCTGCGGGACGCGGCAGTCCGCGAGCTCCAGGAGGAGACCGGTCTGGTCGCTTCGGCCGAGGATCTGCGCGGACCCATGTGGCGCCGCACCGCGACGTTCGCCTTCGACGGTGTCGTCATCCGCTCGGAGGAACTGTTCTTCGCGCTGCGCGCGGAGGCGTTCGAACCGGTGCGGACGGGCTTCACCGAGCTCGAGCGACGCGTCGTCACCGGGCACAGATGGTGCACGTCCGACGACATCCGTGCGCTCGCGTCGTCGGGCGACGCGGTGTATCCGCGGGCGATGGCGGAACTGCTCGACGAGGCCGACACCGTGCTGGCGTTGCGGACGGACCCGGACGTCCGCGCCATCCACTGACCTGCTGTGACACCGGCCATAGTGGGCCAGTGTGGATCAAGTGGTTATCGCGAGAAGGTCCAGCGCGAGCCTAGGCTCGCGGTGCACTCGTTCCCGCACGTCTGAGGAGAATCTCGTGACCACCGTTGCCGTCCCCACATCCGAGCAGAACGGTTCCACACCGTCCACCGGCACCGCCCGCGTCAAGCGAGGCATGGCCGAGATGCTCAAGGGCGGCGTCATCATGGACGTCGTCACCGCTGATCAGGCGAAGATCGCCGAGCAGTCCGGTGCCGTCGCCGTCATGGCTCTCGAACGCGTGCCTGCCGACATCCGCGCCCAGGGTGGCGTCTCCCGGATGTCCGACCCGGACATGATCGACAGCATCATCTCCTCGGTCAGCATCCCCGTCATGGCCAAGGCACGCATCGGCCACTTCGTCGAGGCGCAGATCCTGCAGAGCCTCGGTGTGGACTACGTCGACGAGTCCGAGGTCCTGACTCCGGCCGACTACGCCAACCACATCGACAAGTGGAAGTTCACCGTTCCGTTCGTCTGTGGTGCGACCAACCTGGGTGAGGCGCTGCGACGCATCACCGAGGGCGCGGCGATGATCCGGTCCAAGGGCGAGGCCGGCACCGGCGACGTCTCCAACGCGACCACCCACATGCGCACGCTGCGCGACCAGATCCGTCACCTGACGTCGCTGCCCGAGGACGAGCTGTACGTCGCGGCGAAGGAGCTGCAGGCTCCCTACGATCTGGTCGTCGAGGTCGCCCGCAACGGCAAGCTCCCCGTCACCCTGTTCACCGCAGGCGGCATCGCCACTCCCGCGGACGCCGCGATGATGATGCAGCTCGGCGCGGAGGGTGTCTTCGTCGGATCCGGCATCTTCAAGTCCGGGAACCCGGAGCAGCGCGCCGCCGCCATCGTCAAGGCCACCACGTTCTTCGACGACCCGGATGTGCTGGCGAAGGTCTCGCGTGGTCTCGGCGAGGCCATGGTCGGCATCAACGTCGACGAGATCCCGCAGCCGCACCGTCTCGCCGAGCGCGGGTGGTGATCTGACACCACCGTCACTCGACCCCGCGAGTACGTCCGAAGTGTCGTGACGCGACCTGGATTAACGACGATATCGGCGTACTCGCGGGCGTGAAGGGGTGACGTAGGTCAACGCTCGACCAACAGCGCCGGCCGGTCGGGGTGATCCATCTTCACCTCGATGTCGGCCGGCTCGGACTGTGCCGCGTGCGTCGTCAGCGCGGGCACCGTCCACCGCTGGTTCTCGGGTGTGAGTCTCGACGCCGTCCGCTCCGTGAGCGTCGCGGCGACGGTCAGGTCGAACTCCAGACCCCGGCCCAGCAGCATCGGCCCGGCGACCAGGATCACCTGGTTCTCGGAGGCGTCGACCATCGAGACGCGTGCGGAGCGGTCGGTGCGCTCGTCCCAGATCGCCGGTAGCCAGCGGCCGTGACGTCGCACCGACTCGAGCACTTCACGACGCAACCCGTCGTAGTCGAACCACACGGTGCGATACGACAGCTCGTCCTCGTGGCCGTACTCGAGGCGGAGCGACGCCGGCCGAACCCACCCGTGCAGCGAGATCACGGCGGCCGCGCGCCCCGAGGCCCGCAGGCGTCCGGACACCTTGTCCGCCAGAGTGATCGGCGATGCCGCGTCGGCACCGTCCACGGCGACGACGCATCGTCCCTCGAGCGCGGCGATGCGGTCGACGACGAGGTCCACCACCGCGTCGGGAGTCGTGGGGGAGAAGCGGGGCACGGTCTCGATCCTGCCCGACGCAATGCCTCCACCCCCCGCGAGTACGGCCGAAGTGTCGTTCAGGGGGCCGATTCTGCGACACTTCAGCCGTACTCGCG
>NZ_JXQS01000044.1:0-22882 GCF_000834565.1 Rhodococcus sp. MEB064 | reverse complement strand
AACGACGCCCGCCGCACCCCGAGAGGGCGTGGCGGGCGGCGTCGAGTGAGTACGTGTCAGACGCGCGCGGCCTCGTCGGCCGGATCGTCCACGGCGCCGGCACCGGTGGTCGGCGCTGTGTCGCCCTGACCGGCGCGGACACCTTCCTCGACCTTCTTGCCGATCTCAGGATCGACATTGCTCCAGTACTGGAACACGCGTTGCAGCACCTGCTCGGTGACGCCGTTCAGCGCGTGACCGACGATGTTGCCGACGAGACGCTCGCGGGCGTCGTCGTCCATGACCTCGCGCACGAGAGTGCCCGCCTGGACGAAGTCGCCGTCCTCCGGATGCTGTACGTACCCGGTGCGCACGAATCGGGGCTCGAAGTCCCACGCGCCGTCGTCGCCGTATGCGTTGGAGTCCGCAGCGGGACCACCGTACGAGTTCGGGGCGTAGACCGGCGTGTCCGCGGAGTTGTAATGGATGTTCATCGCACCCTCCTTGGAGTACGAATTGATCTCCGCCTTGGCGCGATTGACCGGCAACTGCGCGTAATTGGTGCCGATGCGGTACCGGTGCGCGTCCGCGTAACTGAAGAGGCGACCGAGCAACATCTTGTCCGGGCTGGCGCCGATTCCGGGAACGAGGTTGGACGGTTCGAACGAGCTCTGCTCGATCTGCGCGTGGAAGTTCTCCGGGTTCTTGTTCAAGGTCATGGTGCCGACCTCGATCAACGGGTAGTCCTTCTGCGACCAGACCTTGGTCAGATCGAACGGGTTGTAGCGGTACGTCTCGGCCTCGTCGTACGGCATGATCTGGACCTTGACGGTCCAGCTGGGGAAGTCCCCGTTGCGGATCGAGCCGAACAGATCCTGACGATGGTGGTCCGGCGACGTGCCCGCCAGCTCGTCCGCCTTGTCCTGCGTCAGGTAGTCGATTCCCTGATCGGTCTTGAAGTGGAACTTCACCCACGACTTCGTGCCGTCTGCGGCGATGAACTGGTAGGTGTGCGAGCCGAATCCGTCCATGTGGCGGAACGACTTCGGGATCCCGCGGTCTCCCATGAGCCAGGTCACCTGGTGCGCCGACTCGGGAGAGAGCGTCCAGAAGTCCCACTGCATGTTGTTGTCACGCAGGCCGGAGTCGGGCATCCGCTTCTGGCTGCGGATGAAGTCCTGGAACTTGAGCGGATCCCGTACGAAGAACACCGGCGTGTTGTTGCCGACCATGTCCCAGTTGCCCTCGGTGGTGTAGAACTTCAGCGAGAAACCGCGGGGGTCACGCCAGGTGTCGGGGCTGCCCTGTTCGCCTGCGACGGTCGAGAAACGAGCCAGCATCTCGGTCTTCGTGCCGGGTTGGAACACCGCGGCGCGCGTGTACTTCGAGATATCGCCGGTGACCTCGAACGTGCCGAACGCTCCCGCACCCTTGGCGTGCACGACGCGCTCCGGCACCCGCTCCCGGTTGAACTGGGCCATCTTCTCGATCAGGTAGTGATCCTGCAGAAGGATGGGGCCCTGAGCCCCTGCTGTCAGCGAGTGCTCGTCACTGGCGACCGGGATTCCGGCGTTGTTCGTCGTGGGCTTGGCGGTGGGGGTGTCGGGTCGAGTCATGTGGTTCTGTGCCTCCTGCTGATCTGCGTGACGCACGCGTCCTTGATACCCGTGTACCCGGGCACGGACACGCGCACACCTAGACGACAGTCGGATGGAACAGCGGAAGCCCGCCCTCGTCGACACCCAGCTCCTGGATGGACCACTCCCGGGGATCGAGGGCGTACTGGGAATGATTGGTCGCCAGCAGCGAGGTACCCCGGAACGCCAGCGATGCCGGCGTCACCAGAGGGACGGACAACATCGATCGGCCCAGCGGCGACGGCAGAGCGTCCACGACACCGCGCCCCGGTTCGACGACCTCGACGTCGTTGATCACCGGATTCGCCACGGCGACGTAGATGCGGCCGGAACTGCCGATGGCGATGCCGTCTCCCTGGGACGTCGTGGCGATCTGTTCCCGCGTGCCGGGTGATCCGTCCGCCTCGACACCGAGGCGGAACAGTTTGCCGCGGAAGATCGACGCGTCCGGGGTCAGTGAGATCGTCACGGCGAACACCAACCGGCCCTGCGCGTCGAACTGCATGCCGTTCACGCTGTAGATGGACGCGAAATCAGCACTCTGGTACCAGATCCGGGCTTCTCCACCGCCCGGTGCGACCTTCCAGATCGTCGCCTGGTTCAGGTCACTGACGTACATGTTCCCGTCGCCGTCGAACACCGGGTAGTTGGGCCACGCCGGCCGGTCTATCGGGCTCGGCTCGCACGGCACCACGCCGCGACCGCAGGACGGAAGATCGGGGAACGTCGCGTAGACGCTCTGCTCGCCGGTGGCGGGGTCGATCCGCACCGCCCGCGCCCCCGAGTAGTCGAGCGCGTACGCCCGACCGGCCCCGTCGAGAGCGATGCCGTTCACGCCGTGTTCCGCGCTCGGAGAATGATCGACGAGGTCGTACGTCCCGATCAGCGCGCCCGACCGATCGTGATGCCACACGGCCCCGGCGGATCTCGGTCGGTTGGACCCCGTCCAGACGCTTCCGTCGCGCGGATCGACCGCGATGCCCTCCGGCTGACCGGGCAGGGGAAGTTCGGCGAAGGTCCGTGCATCTCCCGGCGCGGGCGAGGGAGGAGCGACAGGCTCGGCACCGGCCGACCCCGCTCCGGCGACGAGACCGGATCCGATCATGACCGCAGCAGCCCCGACCGCCAGAGCCCTTACTGCCTGCATCACTGGCATCGACCGCTCGAACATTGCTGCGCCCCCCGGCTGTCATCGCGCAGCACCGAACGCTGCCGGATGGACACTACGGTTCCCCGCGTCCGGACACCGCACGCAGAACTCCAGCAGTCCCGGGGCGACATTGTGCCTGCTCACAGGAGTGTCCGAGATGTGAGCATCCTGTGGCACCCTTCGATCGTCTACACCGTGACGTTCTGGGGGGAAAACAAGTGACGCGCAGTTCGAGAAGCAGGTCCGGATCGCTGAGGAAGGTCACCGCGGTCGCTGCCGCGGCCATCGCCGTGTCCGCGGCGTTCACCGGAACGGCCGGTGCCGCACCGGGACCCGTGGCACCCTCCACCGTTCTCGGATCGATCGACGACGGCCCCGGCCAGTTCCATGTCTTCCGCACGGTGGACAGCGGCAACCGTCCCAGCGCGGAAGACACCGCGCGGTGCAACGCCCAGTACGGAGTACCCGCCTCCTATGCACTGGTCGAGCGGCTCGACGCCCGGATGTACACCTTCCAGTCCGACCCCGCCAGCGGCCTCCTCACGGCCGAGACCGCACGCGACGTCGGCCCGATTTACGTCTGTGACGGACTGGGGCTGAACGGCACTCAGATCCTCGACCAGTGGGGCACTCTCGACGCTCCCGGACTGGGCCGGCTGGACATGCGCGGACCCTGCGGATTCGAGCTGTACCCGGGATCACCCGGCCGCGGCGCGGTCGACTGCGTTCTACGTATAGCTCCTAACGCGTCGGGAATCGCGGGCGGTGTCGCGACGAGCAACTCGGTCGCCAACCCGCTGCGTCTGCCGGGTGGCCGCACCGGCTCGGTCTGGACGCTGTACGCCCTCGGCGAGGGCACGGCACCGGTGAACCAGGCTCCGCCTGCAGGGTTGCCGCAGCCGACCGGACCCATCGCGTACAACGTCACCCGAGAGGTGAATTCGCGGTCTCAGGGTTCCTCCCCCGCCTGCGCGGGTGGTGAGCGGACCACCGAATTGCATGCCACCGGTGTGGATCCCGCGACCGGTGCCGCGTCGACGTCGCCCAGCGAGATCGTCGCCGCCACCGCGCGGGTCTGCTACTCCCCCGTCGCGAACCCCGAGTTCGGTGCAGCCCTGTCCGTGACCTACAACAACGTCCCCGGTGGCCCGTTGACCGTCGAGGGACGCGGACAGTGCCGCCAGACCTCCCTCCCCGGTACCGCTGATCTGCAGCAGAGCTGTGGGTTGACGCTGCCGCCGAACCCGGCTCGTGGGTTGGCCGGTGGACAGGTCACCGTCAACGGCCTCGTCCCGGCGGGCGATCCGGCCGGGTCGGCCAACTCGGCCATCTGGACCACGTCGCTGCTCGGACCGATCTCCGGGAAGTAGCACCTCGACCGACGACACCGGCCCCGCATTCCTGCTGTCAGGAGTGCGGGGCCGGTGTCCTCAGGTGTGGCCGTCAGTGACCGATGACCGTGAGGGGCAACCGAAGTGCGCCGGGTGCTTCCGCGGGCACCACCGGCGAGACCGGCTTGACCGGCGCAACGGGGGTGTAGTCGGCCCCCACCGGAGGGCGCTGATCCTGCTCACCCTTGTTGGGCCACAACGCCATCGCCCGCTCGGCCTGCGCGGTGATCGTCAGCGACGGGTTCACACCCAGATTGGCGCTGACGGCCGAGCCGTCGACCACGTGAAGTCCGTCGTGTCCGAACACGCGGTGGTACGGATCGACCACTCCGCGTTCGGGCGTTGCTCCGATGACGCAGCCGCCCAGGAAATGGGCCGTCATCGGGATGTCGAACACGTCCGCGAACGAGCCGCCCGCGTCTCCGCCGATCTTGTCGGCGGCCTTCCGGATGGCCACGTGGCCTTCCGGGATCCACTTGGGAGGCGGCGTACCTCCGCCGGGACGCGACGTGAGTCTGCGGCCGAATCGTCCCTTCGCCGAGCCGAGTTCGAGCGAGTTGTCGTCGGTCTGCATGACCAACGCGATGACGGTGCGCTCGGACCAGTTCCGGACCGACAGGCTGCGGACAGCGGCCGCCGGGTGACGCATCGCCACGCCCAGTGTCTTCAACGGACGCGGCAGTCGACCCCCACCGTCGCTCAGCACGGTCTGCAGGAGCCCGATCGCGTTGCTTCCCTTGCCGTATCGCACCGGCTCGATGTGCGTGTGATCGTTGGGATGGAACGAGGAGGTGATGGCGACACCCTCGGTGTAGTCGACCTGCCGATCGCGTGCGGTCGCCGCGAGCACGGCCTCGGAGTTGGTGCGCACGACCGATCCGAGCTTGTCCGACAGGTTCGGCAGCTGGCCGGTCTCCTTCATCGCGAGCATCAGCTTCTGAGTTCCGTAGGTCCCTGCCGCGAACACCACGTGATCGGCGGTCATCACCGTCTCGCGCCGCCGCAGTTTGGCTCCGGTGCGACGGGTACGGACCTCGTATCCGCCGCCTCCACGGGGACGAACCGAGGTGACAGTGGTCAGCGGATGCACTGCAGCTCCAGCCTTCTCGGCGAGGTACAGGTAGTTCTTGACCAACGTGTTCTTCGCGCCGACCCGGCAGCCCGTCATACACGAACCGCACTCGGTACACCCGGTGCGCGTGGGACCCGCGCCTCCGAAATAGGGGTCGGGAACGTCGCGGCCCTTCTGTCCCGGAGCTCCGAAGAACACGCCGACGGGAGTTGTGCTGAAGGTGTCGCCGACGCCCATCTCCTCGGCGATGTCGCGCATGATCTTGTCGGCCGGAGTGATCGTCGGGTTGTCCTCGACTCCCAGCATGCGACGAGCCTGGGCGTAGTACGGAGTCATCTCCGCTTCCCAGTCGGTGATGTCGCCCCACTGCGGATCCTCGAAGAACCGACTCGGCGGCTGGTAGAGCGTGTTGGCGTAGTTCAGCGATCCGCCACCGACACCGGCTCCGGCCATCACCAGAACGTTGGGCAGCAGGTGGATCCGCTGCAGCCCGTAACACCCGATGATGGGAGCCCACAAGTACTTCCGGAGGCGCCAGCTCGTCTTGGGGAGCTCGTCGTCCTCGAAACGGCGGCCCGACTCGAGGACACCGACGCGGTATCCCTTCTCGGTGAGCCGCAGTGCGGTGACGCTGCCGCCGAAGCCCGATCCGATGACGATCACGTCGTAGGTGTTCTTCATGATGCGGTGACCTCCGGCTCGAGGCGGGGGTCGGTGACGGCCCGCCGCACTGTTCGGTAGTTGTCGATGTCGAAGACCGACGTCGCCTTGCGGTACTTCCAGGTGAAGGTCGGCCACATGGCCGAGTTGCGGCCGCTCTTGTCCAGATACCAGCTCGAACATCCGCCCGTGTTCCACACCGTCCCGGCGAGATCGACATCGAGACTGCGGTTCCAGTCGTCCACGGCCGCCGGCTCGACGTCCACCGCGTCGACACCCCGGTTCGCCATCTCCCGCAGCGCGGATTCGACGTACGCGGCCTGCGATTCGAGCATGTAGACGATGGAGCTGTGTCCCAGATTGGTGTTCGGTCCGTACATCAGGAAGAGGTTGGGGAAGCCGGACATCGTCGTACCGCGGTACGCGCGCGGACTGCCGCCCCACCGCTGCGCCAACGTCGTGCCGGCGCTGTCCCGAACCAGATGTGCGACGGGAGGTTCGGTCGGGGTGAAACCCGTACCGAAGACGATCGCGTCCACCTCACGTTCGCGGCCGTCACGATCGACGACGCCGGTCGGTGTCACGGAGGCGAGACCGGAATCGACCAGCTCGACGTCGGGGCGCTGCAGGGTGTCGTACCAGTCGTTCGACAGCAGCATGCGCTTGCAGCCGATGGTGTAGCCCGGAGTGAGGCGCTTCCGGAGTCCGCCGTCGCGCACCTTCAGTCGGAGGAAGCCCGTGGCGATCGAGTGCGCGATCGACAGGAGCTTGGGCCGCTTGGCCATCATCTCGACGTACATCTCGCGGTAGGCGTAGATCGCACCGCGTTGCGCCTCGAGCGTCCACGGCGCGCGTCGGTAGAACCACCGCTCGACCGGACCGCGGGTGCGGTCCATCCGCGGGATGACCCACGCCGGGGTGCGCTGGAAGACGTGCAGGTGCTCGGCCACGGGAGCGATCTCGGGAACGAACTGGATCGCGGACGCACCGGTACCGACGACGGCGACACGCTTGCCGGTCAGGTCGTAGTCGTGGTCCCACGTCGCGGAGTGGAAGGTGTGGCCCGTGAAGGACTCCAAGCCGGGAACGTCCGGAAGCTTGGGCGTGGAGAGTGTTCCGGTGGCGGCCACCAGGACGCGTGCGGTCAGATCGCCCAGTTCGGTGCTCACCCTCCACAGGCACCGTTCGTCGTCCCACTGCGCCCCGAGGAGGGCACATCCGGTGATCAGACGCTCCCGGATACCGAAGCCGTCGGCGACACCGCGGAGGTAGTCGTAGATCTCAGGTCCGCGCGCGAAGGTGTGGCTCCAGTTCGCATGCGGGGCGAAGGAGAACGAGTACAGCGACGTCGGAACATCGCACGCCACACCGGGATAGGTGTTGTCGCGCCATGTCCCACCCACGTCGTGAGCGCGCTCGATGATGAGAACGTCCGCGGTGGGATCGGCGCGCAGGATGCGCTCCGTGACGCCCATCCCGGCGAAACCGGATCCGACGACCAGGACGTCGACGTGCGCCGGCAGGGACACGGGTCGAGCCTCGGGCGAGGTCGGCGATGCGGTCATGACGTCATCACCGCACGTTCCCATTCCGGCAGCACTCGTTCACGCATCTCGCGTTCCTCCTCGGGTGTTCGGAAGATGGCCGACACAGCCATCCCGCGGGCAAGTTCGATACTCAGTTCGAGAGCGACGGGAGACATCCGGTCCCCGAAGATCTGGCGTCCACCGTCCTGCAGGACCTCGGTGACACGGCGCTCGAGCGGCTCCATGGCTGCATGCAGGGCACGATCGGTCCGCGCGGCGACCCACAGTTCGAGTGCGGCGTGGAACAGCGGCCCGGAGAAGGCCTCGAGGAGCAGAGCGGGCCCGACCGGTCCGTCGCGGTCGCTTCCCACGATCTCCTCGAGCCGTCGCTCGACCAGGCGCTCCACGGCAGCGACCACGAGGGTCTCCTTCGTCGGGAAGTGATGCAGTTGCGCGCCGCGCGACACCCCGGCACGCCGCGCGATTTCCTGCGTGCTGGCCCGCGAGTATCCGACGTCGACCAGCGTGGCGATCGCCGCGTCGAGAAGCGTCGCTCGTGTTCCGGCAGTGCGCTCGGCCTGAGTTCGGCGGACGGGCGGCGCCTCGTCTCGTGCGGTGGTCTCGGTCACACGGAGGACCATACCGAGAAATCAACAAACAGTCCAGACTGATTGTAAGTTTGTTTGTCGGTGGGTCCTGATAGATCTGGACCGTGGACACGACACCTTCCGTCACGCGGTCACGTTCGCCGTTGCTGCAGGTCCGACGCATCTGGGCCGAGCCCGACGCACTGGCAGATCTCCGTGGCCAAGAAGTTCTCGCGCGGTTTCCCGACGCGGAGATCATCGACGTCGACTCCCATTGGCAGATACCGGAGCTGCACGGCAACGCCGGGAACATCGACCGCTGGGTGCGCGTCAAGACCGAGGACCTGGTGCTGGGAGTCAAGAAGTCGTTGACGGCTCGTCCCAACGGGCGCTCGGCGGACTGGATCGCACCGTCGACCGCCAACGGGTGTGCCATGGCCTGCGCCTACTGCTACGTACCCCGCCGCAAGGGCTACGCCAACCCCGTCACCGTCTTCACGAACATCGACAAGATCGTCGGATACCTCGGACGCCACATCCGTCGCCAAAGACCCAAGCCGGCACCGAATCAGTGCGATCCCGTCGACTGGGTGTACGACATCGGCGAGAACAGCGACTGCAGCGTCGACGCCACCATCAGCGACAACGTCGCGGACCTTGTCCACGCGTTCGCGGGGTGGGACGGCGCGAAGGCGAGTTTCGCCACGAAGTACGTCAATCGGGAGCTCCTCGAACTCCGACCGCGCGGTGGAACGCGCATCCGGTTCTCCCTCATGCCCCACCAGGAGTCGAGACTGCTCGACATCCGCACGTCACCGATGGACGAGCGGATCGCAGTCCTCGACGACTTCGTCGACGCCGGCTACGAGGTACACCTGAACTTCTCCCCGGTGGTGCTCTCCCCCGGATGGCAGGAACGATGGGCCGCGCTGATCGAGCAGATCGCCGAGCAGACGGGTGACACCTTCAAGCGCCAGGCCGCGGTCGAGGTCATCACGCTCACCCACAACCAGGACCTGCACGAGGTCAATCTCGGATGGCATCCGAAGGCCGAGGACGTGTTGTGGACGCCGCGGATCCAGGAGGCGAAGCGCTCGCAGAACGGAGCGGACAACGTGCGGTACCGCATCGACGTCAAGTCGCGCGCCGTCGCCGAGCTGACCGACCTGATCGCGGCGCGGGCACCGTGGCTGCGCGTGCGCTACGCCTTCTGACCGTCACCGCCCGGACAGGACGCCCAGCATCGACTCCACTGCCGTCGGCCAGCCGTACTGCTCCGCCCTCGCCCGCGCCGTCGGCCGTCCGCCCGAGGGGAGCGCCAGGGTCGCGGCGATGCCCTCGGCGAAGTCGCGGGAACGATTGGCCACCGCTGCGCCGCAGTCCGGGGTGACGATCTCGGCCAGCGCGGACGTTCCCGAGACCACCGCGGGTGTGCCCGACGCCAGCGCCTCGAGAGCCGCCAGCCCGAACGTCTCGTGCGGTCCGGGAGCGACCGCGACGTCCGCCTCGGCGAGCAACCGTGCGACGTGTTCGCGGTCGGAGACGAACCCGGCGAAGTGCACGGGCAGCCCCTCGGCGCGCCGCTCGAGCGCGGCCCGCCGCGGACCGTCTCCCACCACCACCAGGCGTGCGTCGATGCCTTCGCGGCGCAGGTGTGCCAAGGCGTCGACGCTTCGCTCGGCGTGCTTCTCCACCGACAGTCGTCCACAGTGCACCAGCCGGATCATCCGGCCCTCGTTGCGATGGCGACGCGACGGGTGGAACAACTCGAGGTCCACCCCGAGTGCGATGCGGTGTGCGTCGGCGCCGATCCGGTCGAACTCCTCCTGCGCGAACGCGGTGGTGCACACCACCGCGTCGTGACCGAGGACGGACCGCCTGTTGGCGACGTCCGCCGCCGCGCGCGCGACCGGGGCGGGCGACACCTGTCCGAGCAGTCGGTCCAGTCTCTCGTGGGAGATCATCACGCTGCGAATCCCTCTGTGGCGCGCCCATGTTCCGAGGCCACGCAGGGTCAGACGGTCCGAGATCTCGAGCACGTCCGGTCGCAGACTCGCCGCGACGTCGGCCGTCACGGACGGCCTCGCCACCCGGTAGCCACCGGTCATCGGGAGCCGGGTGGACGGGACGGTGATGCGATGCACCCCGTGGGCGGACATCGTCTCGGAGTGGACGTCGCCGGGGACGATGACCGTGACCTCGTGGCCGCGAGCGACGTAGCCCGCTCCGAGCTGGTCCACGGCCGTCCGCAGACCGCCCGAACGAGGTCCGTAGAAGTTGGCCACCTGCACGATGCGCATGCGGCCCAGTCTCGAGGTGAGCCGTGTACGGACGAGGACCGCGCCGAGAACGTCACACGAACACTGACCTCGCACGAACACTGATGTCGAGCGATCACCGTCGTCGCACGGCTGCGGCACGGGAACCCGGCACCGGCGCCGCACGTTGCCGTGGTGTCCGACCCGCGACGACACGTCACCGACGAAGAAGAGGTCCCACGATGACCAGCCCGGCACGAAAGTTGACCCGTTCACGACAGAGCAAGGTGGTCGCCGGCGTCTGCGGTGGCCTCGCCGAACGTTTCGGAATCAGTCCCGGCCTCGTCCGACTGCTCTTCGTGCTGTCCTGCATCCTTCCGGGGCCGCAGTTCGTGATCTACCTCGTGCTGTGGATCGCCATTCCGAAAGCCGCCTTCTGACGGGAGCGGCGCAGGTCATCGGGTAGCTCACCGGCTTACGCCCGCACAATCGGCCCCGACACCGGAGCCGGATCGGATTCCGATCACAGCCAACATCTTTGGTCGTCTGCTGTACATCGCCCAGTTGCGCACCTCCGACGCGGCCCCTTAGTGTCGATCACGATTCGTATCGCGCGCGTCTCGGTCACCCACGGGTTCGCGCGCGACTCTCGACGTGCAGGGCGTTCGAACAGAGGCCGCCGCGCACCATCCGGCCACTCCACGAGCAGGTCGGGCGCAACACCATGGCGCCCGGCCGGCAAGGACACGATGTCTACGTACGGCGGTTTCTCCGGTCACCGAGCTGACGACAGGTCCCGCGCGAGCAGATCCGCCCGGTTCGCGTGGCGCTACCTCGACTCGGACGATGCCGCGCGCCTGTGGGACGAGGTCACCGACTGGGTCTGGTGGCTCCGTGACCGGTACGAACTGACGGACCGTGTTCCCCGCTGCTGGTACCGACACGGCCCGGTGGTCGAAGAATTCACGGCGCTGATGGCGGCATGGACCGAGGCATATTCCTCCGGTCGAGGTATGTCGGCGTGGCATTCGTCGGATCTGTGGCCGCTGATGGATCGCCTCGAGAGCATCTCCGGGTTCGAACAGTGTCAGGCCGACGGATGCTCACACGATTCCGGCTTCCTGCATGCGCCGGAGGGCACCGAGGCCGTCATGGAACCGGCACACGACACCTCGAACCTGGACTCCTCGACCTTCGACGACGCCACCCGGGACGCTCCCGACATGTCCGACGTCGGAGCCATGGTGGTGGGTGTGGTCACCGAGGACGTCATGCTGATGGCCGTCGTGAACGGAGAAGCGACAGCACTCGACGCGGGGCGACCGCACGGGCGCTACCGCCTGGGCGGCAACCTCTGGACCTGGAGTTCGATCCTCGGCGGCTACGTGCCGTGTCGGGAATCGTCCGCCGGCCTCCGCGCGATCGAGAGCTGAGCGCGAACTACCCGAGGAACAGTTCGGCGATCTGAATGGTGTTCAGCGCCGCGCCCTTCCGCAAGTTGTCGCCGGAGACGAACAGCGCCAGCCCACGTCCGTCGGGCACACCGGGATCCTGACGGATACGTCCGACCAACGACTCGTCCGCTCCCGCTGCCTGCAAGGGCGTCGGAACGTCGACCAGGCGGACACCGGGTGCCGACGCCAGCAGTTCCGTCGCTCGCTCCACCGACAGCGGGTTCGCGAACTCGGCGTTGATGGACAACGAGTGTCCGGTGAACACGGGCACGCGGACACAGGTTCCGCTGACCAGGAGATCCGGGAGTCCCAGGATCTTGCGCGACTCGTTGCGCAGCTTCTGGTCCTCGTCGGTCTCTCCGCTGCCGTCGTCGACGAGCGACCCGGCGAGCGGCAAGACGTTGAAGGCGATGGGTGCTGTGTAGACCTTCGGATCGGGGAAGCTCACCGCGCTACCGTCGTGCACCAGCTTCTCGGCATCCGCGATCACCGCGCGAGCCTGTGTCGCCAGTTCTTCGACGCCGGCCAGTCCGCTTCCCGACACGGCCTGGTAGCTCGAGACGATCAGACGCTGCAGTCCGGCCTCGTCGTGCAGCACCTTCAGGGCCGGCATCGCTGCCATCGTCGTGCAGTTCGGGTTCGCGATGATGCCCTTGACGAGGTTCTTCGTCGCCTCCGGGTTCACCTCGCTGACCACGAGCGGAACGTCGGGATCCTTGCGCCACGCCGAGGAGTTGTCGATGACGGTGACACCGGCGGCGGCGAAGCGCGGCGCCTGCTCACGGGACATGGTCGCGCCGGCCGAGAAGAGCGCGATGTCCAGACCCGTGGGATCCGCAGTCGAGGCGTCCTCCACGGTGATCTCACCGTCGCCCCACGGGAGCGTCTTGCCGGCGGACCGTGCGGACGCGAAGAAGCGGATCGACGCGACGGGGAACTTGCGCTCCGCCAACAGGGTCCGCATGACGGCACCGACCTGGCCGGTAGCGCCGACCACTCCGATGTTCAAGCCTGTGGAGTTCGTGGTCATGGTGGTTCTACCTTCCGGTTCCGCCGTGCACGACGGCGATCTCGTCGCCGCCGAGTCCGAACGCGGCGTGCAGCACGCGAACGGCCTCGTCGAGCTCGGAGTCCTTGGTCAGCACGGAGATCCGGATCTCCGAGGTGCTGATGAGGTCGATGTTGATGCCCGCGTCGGCGAGCGCTTCGCAGAACGTCGCGGTGACGCCGGGGTGCGACTTCATGCCGGCACCGATGAGCGAGACCTTGCCGATGTGGTCGTCGTAGAGGACCTTGGTGAAGCCGATCTCACCCTGCAGCTTGGTCAACTTCTCCACGGCGGTGGGACCGTCGGCCTTGGGGCACGTGAAGGTGATGTCGGTCTTCCCCGTGTCGATGCGGGAGACGTTCTGCAGGACCATGTCGATGTTGATCTCGGAGTCCGCGACCGCCCGGAACACCTTGGCGGCGAAACCCGGCTGGTCCGACAGGCCGACGACCGTGACCTTGGCCTCGCTGCGATCGTGCGCGACACCGGTGAGAATTGCTTCTTCCACTGGAATGTCCTCCATGGATCCGGACACGATGGTCCCTGGCTTGGTGGTGTACGACGAGCGGACGTGCACGGGAACGTTGTAGCGACGCGCGTACTCGACGCAGCGCAGCATGAGCACCTTGGCGCCGCACGCCGCCATCTCGAGCATCTCCTCGAACGAGACCTTCTCGAGGTGTCTGGCGTCGGGAACGATGCGCGGGTCGGCGGTGAAGATGCCGTCGACGTCGGTGTAGATCTCACAGACGTCGGCGTTCAGTGCGGCGGCGAGCGCGACGGCGGTGGTGTCGGAGCCACCGCGTCCGAGCGTCGTGACGTCCTTGCTGTCCTGGCTGACGCCCTGGAATCCGGCGACGAGGACGATCGAGCCCTCGTCGAGAGCGTCACGGACGCGGCCCGGCGTGACGTCGATGATCTTGGCGTTGCCGTGCACGCTGGTGGTGACGACACCGGCCTGCGACCCGGTGAAGGACCGCGCCTCGGCGCCGAGGGAATGGATGGCCATCGCGACGAGCGCGTTGGAGATGCGCTCACCCGAGGTGAGCAACATGTCCATCTCGCGCGCCGGCGGTGCGGGGCAGACCTGCTGCGCGAGGTCGAGCAACTCGTCCGTCGTGTCACCCATCGCGGAGACGACCACGACCACGTCGTGGCCCTTGCGCTTGGTCTCGACGATCCGTTCAGCGACGCGCCGGATCCGCTCGGCGGTCGCCACCGAGGATCCTCCGTACTTCTGAACGACGAGTGCCACGCTGGTGCTACCTCCTGCGTCGGGGTGTATGTATTCGGCGAACCGGTTGTGGAGCCTACCGACCTGCAGCGGTCCCGGGTGAATCGCGTGCCTGCCTACCATCTGATGGTGACCGCCCGCGACCCCTCCGCCCTCCCGCCTCGCCACCGACGCCGCAGTCTGTTCGTCGCGCTGCCGTCCGTCGGTCCTCGATGGCCCGGTGGCCTGCGGTCGGCGGCAGCATTCGGCGTTCCGGCGCTGGCGCTTCTCGCCGGGGGCTTCCAGACGGAGGCGCTGCTGACGGCGGCCGGCGGTTTCGCGGTGGTCTACGGCGAGGGCCGCCCGTTCCGTTCACGGTGGTCCGTGGTCCTTCTCGCGGGACTCGCGCTGGTGCTGTCCGCCACCGCCGGCGGACTGGTGGGTCAGTACGCCGATCCCCGCGACACGGTGCTCGGCGCCGTCCTCGTCGTCGTGGTGCTCACGGCGCTGGGAACCGTCGCCACCTTCGTCGTCGACGCGCTGCGACTCGGTCCTCCCGGCGCGTTCTTCTTCGTCCTGACCTGCGCCATCGCGACCGTGGTGCCGCAGGCCGGCGTCTCCGCCGTCGTCAACTCCGTGTGTGTCGCTCTGGGAGCCGTGTGGGCGTTGCTCGTGTCGATGGCACCCGCGGTGCGCGACTTCTCGAAGCCCGAGCGAGACGCGGTGGTCGCCGCGGAACGGACCGTGAGCGCCTTCGCCGCGGCGCGAGACGAGGCCGATACCGCCGTTGCTGCTCGTCACCGCGCGGCCGTGTCCGTCGACAAGGCGTGGTCCGCGCTGCACGACGCCCGCATTCCCGCGCGGCGCATCGACGATCCGCTGGTCCTGCGACTGCGCGCCGCACACCTGGAGTTCGCCCGGACCGTCGACGGTCTGCCGCCGGACCCCCAGCACGTCTCCGATGCGGTCCACGTCGAACCCGGGACCCGTCCGACCGTGCCGATGGCGCGGCCGTCCGTCACGTTCCGGCTGGTGCGCGCACTCGACCGCGATTCCCACGCCACGACCACGGCGATGCGAGTGCTGTGCGCGTCGTCGGTGGCCGGTCTGATCGCGGTCGTGGTCGGACTCGGCAGACCGGACTGGGCCGTGATCGGCGCGGTCCTCGTGCTGCAGCAGGGACTGGACCGGCCCCGAGGAACCGTGCGGGCTCTGCATCGACTGGTGGGAACCGCCGCCGGTGTCGTGCTGTTCGCCGTGGTGTTCTCGCTGTCGCCGAGCGGAGTCGTCCTGGTTCTCGTGCTGATGGCCCTGCAGTTCCTCATCGAACTGTTCATCGCCCGCAACTACGGCATCGCCGTCATGTTCATCACCCCACTGGCCTTGCTGATCGGCGGGGCGTCCCACCCGGGCGCGCAGGCCTGGCCGCTGGCATGGGAACGCTTCGTCGAGACCTGCATCGGCGTCGCCTGTGCCCTGGCCGCGATGTGGGTCGTCGGCCGCCATGCGCATCGGCGATGCCTGACGTGGTGCGACGCGCGCGTCATGGCGGCATCGTCGGACCTGGTCGACCTGCTGCACCGCGTGGCGCCCAGTGACGATGCCGCCATGACAGTGCGCCGCGACGTCCAGTTCGAACTGGTCGGGGCCGCCCTCGCCGCCGAACACGCCGTGAGCGACGACAGGGAGTGGGCGGCGACGGTATGGCCGTCCCACCTGGCCGTCGACGCGATCGGTTACGACCTCCTGGCGGCGTGCAGTCGTACTCCGGACGGTGCGACGGTGGACGATCTGGGCACGTTCCGAGCCCGAACCGTCGACGGATGAGCGGTGGCGGTGTCCTCGGGGGAGCCGACGGAGTAAGGTGACGCCCATGTTCGGCGCCGGGTTCGCCCTTCTCCTTCGTCGCCGCGACGGGGTCTGATTCTCAGACCGGCTCCCTGTCGCGGGTCTTTTCGGCGCCGGTCGACCCCTTCCTCACAACGGAGAACAATCGATGTCACCCGCCGACGCATTCGTATCCGGCTCACGCAACGTCACCACCCCGACCAAGCCTGCGCCGTCCGATCAGCCCGTCTGGAACACCCAGAAGAACTCGTCGATGCCGACGTTCCGCTACCGCTCGTTCGCGGAAGAAGTCGAGCCGCTGACGCTCCCCGACCGCACCTGGCCCGACAAGGTCATCGACCGGGCACCTCAGTGGTGCGCGGTGGACCTGCGCGACGGTAACCAGGCGCTGATCGATCCGATGAGCCCGGCACGCAAGCGCCGGATGTTCGATCTCCTGGTTCGCATGGGCTACAAGGAGATCGAGGTCGGTTTCCCGTCCGCGAGCCAGACGGACTTCGATTTCGTCCGCGAGATCATCGAGGACGGCGCAATTCCCGACGACGTCACCATCCAGGTGCTGACGCAGTGCCGCCCCGAGCTGATCGAGCGCACCTTCGTCGCGTGCGAGGGCGCCCGCAGCGTCATCGTGCACTTCTACAACTCCACGTCGATCCTGCAGCGCCGCGTCGTCTTCCGCGCCGATCCCGACGCGATCGAGAAGATCGCCACCGACGGTGCCCGCAAGGTTCTCGAGGAAGCGGCCAAGTTCCCCGACACGGACTGGCGCTACGAGTACTCGCCCGAGTCCTACACCGGAACCGAGCTGGAGTACGCCAAGAAGGTGTGTGACGCGGTCACCGAGATCATCGCTCCCACACCGGATCACCCGATGATCCTCAACCTCCCGGCGACGGTCGAGATGGCGACGCCCAACGTCTACGCCGACTCGATCGAGTGGATGCACCGCAACCTGGCACGCCGCGACTCCATCGTGCTGAGCCTGCACCCCCACAACGACCGTGGAACCGGCGTCGCCGCAGCCGAACTGGGATACCAGGCCGGCGCGGATCGCATCGAGGGCTGCCTCTTCGGCAACGGTGAGCGCACCGGCAACGTCTGCCTGGTCACCCTGGGGCTCAATCTCTTCACGCGTGGCGTCGACCCCCAGATCGACTTCTCCAACATCGACGAGATCCGCCGCACGGTCGAATACTGCAACCAGTTGCCGGTTCACGAGCGGCACCCCTACGGCGGCGACCTGGTCTACACCGCATTCTCGGGAAGCCACCAGGACGCGGTCAACAAGGGCCTCGACGCGATGAAGGTGTCCGCCGACGAGCAGGACATGGATGTCGACGACGTCCTGTGGCAGGTGCCCTACCTGCCTGTGGACCCGAAGGACGTCGGCCGCACCTACGAGGCCGTCATCCGCGTCAATTCGCAGTCCGGCAAGGGCGGCGTCGCGTACATCATGAAGTCGGACCACGGCCTCGCGTTGCCGCGACGGTTGCAGATCGAGTTCTCCTCGGCCGTGCAGCGCGTCACCGACGGCGAGGGTGGCGAAGTGTCGCCCAAGGCCATGTGGGACGTGTTCTCGGAGGAGTACCTGGCTCCGATCGTTCCCCTCGAGCGCATCCGGCAGCGAGTCACCGCGGCCGAGGAGGACGGTGGCACCGACTCCATCGCCGCCACCGTCAAGGTCGAGGGCACCGAGCAGGAGATCACCGGTGAAGGCAACGGACCTCTCGCCGCATTCGTCGACGCACTCGGATCCATCGGCTACGGGGTGAGCGTCCTCGACTACTCCGAGCACGCCATGTCGGCGGGCGACGACGCGCAGGCCGCGGCCTACGTCGAAGCTGCCGTCCGCCTGCCGGGCGGCGCCGAGGTATCCGTCTGGGGTGTCGGCATCGCCACGTCGATCACCACCGCATCCCTGCGCGCCGTGGTGTCGGCCGTGAACAGGGCTGCCCGCGCCCAGTAGGTCACGGAGCGACTGCCGCTACCTGCGCCTCGAGCGCGTCGAGCACCGCCGCGACGGCGGGTCGTTCGGCCGCTCGGGGGCGGGTGGCGACGTCGTAGATCCGCGCGGCTTTCACACCGGCCAGTCGACACTTCGCGACGCGCGGGTGGGCGGAGGCGTAGCGCGGCATCAGCGCGATGCCGTGGCCATGGGCCACCAGCTCCTCGGTGAGCCGGAAGTCGTTGATGCGCATGATGACTCGGGGAGTCACGCCGGTGACGGTCGCGATGGAGAGCAGGACGTCGTCCACCGGGAAGCCGCCCCGCACGCTGATCCACTGCTCGTCGGACAATTCCTCGATGTCGACCGACTCGCGATGAGCGAGCGGATGCGACGGCGGTAGCACCAGATCGATGGGCTCCCGCATCAGCGTGCGCACCTCCACCCTTTCCGACGCGATGGTGGGCGCCCGTTCGTCTCGATGGGTGAGCACCACGTCGTAGTCGGCGAGCAGTGCCGGGACGGACGAGGCGGGGACATCCTCGTCGCGTGCGTCGACGACGACCCCGGCACCCGAGAGCCGGTCGAGCACGCCCGGCAGGAGCAGTGCGGCGCCGGACGGGAAGAGCGCCAGTCGCACGGTTCCGCGTGCGCTCCCGCGGTACGACGCCATCTCGTCCGATGCCCGCCCGAGCGCTGCCAGCACGTCGTCGGCGTGCGGAACCAGTGCGCGGCCTGCCGCCGTGAGCCTGACCCGGCGTCCGTCGGGTTCGAGAAGGGCGACGCCCGCTTCCTTCGTCAGCAGTTTGAGCTGCTGGGACACCGCCGACGGTGTCATCGACAGCGCCTCCGCGGTGGCTCCGACGGTGCCTCGGTCGGCCAGCTCGCGGAGGACTCTGAGGCGTTCGACATTCATGAAGCAACGCTACATTGCTAGCTCATAATTATTCGATTGTCCTTACCTATGCCGGTGAGGACACTGGGTTCATGACCACTCGCGACCGCCTGCTCGGACTGATCGTCGTCGTGGTCTGGGGGCTCAACTTCCTGGCGATCCGTGCAGGCCTCGACCAGTTCCCGCCCTTCTTCTTCGCAGCGCTCCGATTCGCCGTCATCGCCGTCCCGGTCGTGCTGTTCGTGCGCCGCCCGAACGTCCCGCTGAAGTGGCTCCTGCTGTACGGCGTCGGATTCGGACTCCTGCAGTTCGCCTTCCTCTTCGCCGCCATGAACGCCGGCATGCCTACCGGACTGGCGTCGTTGGTGCTCCAGTCGTCCGCACCGTTCACGGTGGTTCTCGGTGCCCTGTTGCTCCGCGAACACGTCGTCCCTCGCCAGTGGCTCGGCATCGGTGTCGCCGTCGGCGGGATGGTGCTGATCGGGTGGGACAGGGCGCACAACGCCACACTGCTTCCGGTGCTGCTGACGCTGCTCGCCGGCCTGAGCTGGGCTTTCGGCAACCTCGGCAACAGGTTGGCGGCGTCGAAGGAGCCGATGCGACTGATGCTGTGGATGTGCGTCGTTCCGCCTCTGCCGCTGTTCGCGCTGTCCGCCGTGACCGAGGGGCCCACCGCCGGATGGTCGGCCGTCGGCGACGCGGTGTCCACCGGCCGGTACTCGGGTCTGCTCGGACTGCTGTACATCGTGGTGGTCGGCACGATCGCGGGCTCGGGTCTGTGGACGGTGCTGATCAGCCGGTACCCGGCCGGAGTCGTCGCGCCGTTCTCCCTGCTGGTGCCGGTCGTCGGAATCGCCGCGTCCTGGCTGGTTCTCGACGAGGTTCCGAGCGTCCTGTCCCTGATCGGTGCCGTCGTGGTGATCGGCGGGTGCATGTGGGGCCTGAGTCGCTCGCCCCGCGCGGCCGCCGCGATCGAGGGTGCGCCGCTCGCAGCCCAGCGAACCTGACACCCCCACGGCGCCGCGTGGTGACTTAGGGTCCCCTCATGTCCAGATCTACCCGTGTCCTCCCGGCCCTGCTCGCGGTCGTCGCCGTCGTTGCGACGGCATGTTCGGCCGCGTCGACGCAGGCGAGCGAACCCGACGGAACCCGACTCGTCACCCACGCGCGCGGCGAGACCGAGGTCCCCGCGTCGCCGCTGCGGATCGTGACGCTCGAACCCGTGCAGCTCGACACCAGCGTCGCGCTCGGTGTCGTCCCGATCGGCACCGCGGTGCTGAGCGAGGCAGCCGGAGTGCCGGCGTACCTGGGCGCCGAGGCATCCGGTATCCCGACGATCGGCACGGTCGCCGAACCGCGGATCGAGGCCATCGCGGCGCTGCAGCCCGACCTGATCCTGGGAACCGAGACGCGCCACGGCGAGCTGTACGACCAACTTGCCGCGGTCGCTCCCACCGTGTTCATGGCGTCGCAGAGCGACCCGTGGCAGGACAACGTGCGATTCGTCGGCTCCGCATTGGGACGGGACAGCGAACCTCTGCTGGCCGAGTACGAGCAGCGGTGCGACGACATCGCCGGCAGGTTCGACACCGACGGGCGCACGGCGCAACTGATCCGGCCCCGCGACGGTCTGCTGACCCTGTACGGACCCCTGTCCTTCGCGGGCAGCACGCTCGAATGCGCCGGCTTCACGACGCCGCCGCGCCCGGAATGGTCCGACGAGATCAGCGCGGACCTGTCACCGGAACTGGCCGCGCAGGCGCGCGCGGACCTCGTGGTGATCACCTCCGCCACGCCGGACGACCCAGCATCGGTGCCGGCGGCCATCACGGCGAACGCGTCGACGTTCCCGCAGCCGCACGTCGTCGACCAGTCGTACTGGATCACCGGTGTCGGACCGAAGGGTGGTCAGGCAGTGCTCGACGACATCGAACGGATCCTCGGGGCGTCCTGACTTCCTCGCCGTATGGGAGGATCGGTCATCATGATCGACAGCAGCAGACGGCACCTCGGAGCCCGCGGCAGGCTGGCTCTGTCCGCGGCATCGGCCGCGGCGTGGGCCTCTCAGAAGGCCGGACGCGGCAAGGGTTCGATGATCGGCGGACTGGTCGCGCTGAAGATCGATCCGGCGTTGATGTCCCGCCTCGGCGCGAACCGTCGCACGGCCGTGGTGACCGGAACCAACGGCAAGTCGACGACGACCCGTATGACCGCTGCCGCGTTGGCCACCCTCGGCGACGTGGCGACGCAGGCCGACGGCGCCAACATGGACGCCGGCATCGTCGCCGCACTGAACTCCCGCCGCACCGCCCCGTTGGCGGCCCTCGAGGTGGACGAACTGCATGTTCCCCACGTGTGTGACGCGGTGAATCCCGAGGTGCTGGTGCTGCTCAACCTCAGCCGCGACCAGCTCGACCGGGTGGGCGAGATCAACATGATCGAACGCAAACTGCGCGCCGGGCTGCGCGATCATCTCGACACCGTGGTGGTGGCCAACTGCGACGACGTGCTCATGACGTCCGCCGCGTACGACTCGCCCCGCACGGTCTGGGTCGCGGCCGGCGGCGGCTGGGTCGGCGACTCGGTCAGCTGCCCTCGCACCGGCGAGCCGATCGAGTGGAGCGGCGCGCACTGGCGCAGCACGGGAACGCTCGAGGACGGTCGCGAATTCGCCCGCCCGGAACCGCAGTGGTGGCTCGACGACGACAATCTGTACGGACCCGACGGGCTGATCCTGCCGATGACGTTGACGCTTCCGGGGCGCGCGAACCGCGGCAACGCGGCACAGGCCGTGGCAGCCGCCGTCACCATGGGCGCGGATCCGGTGGAGGCCGTGGCGGCCGTCAGCGCCGTCAGTGAAGTCGCCGGACGCTACAGCTCGATCCAGTACGGATCACACACTGTCCGAATGCTTCTGGCGAAGAATCCCGCCGGTTGGCAGGAAGCGCTGTCGATGATCGACCCCGACGCCGACGGTCTCGTCATCGCCGTCAACGGCCAGGTTCCCGACGGCGAGGATCTGTCGTGGCTGTGGGACGTGCGGTTCGAGCACTTCGAGAACACCACGGTGATCGCCGCCGGTGAGCGCGCGACCGACCTCGGGGTGCGCCTGACCTATGCGGGCGCCGATCACAGCGTCGTCCCGAATGCGTTGCGCGCCATCGAGTCCTGCCCTCCCGGCAGAGTCGAGGTCCTGGCGAACTACACGGCGTTCCGCGATCTCGGCCGCGCCTTGGCTCGCGAAACGGCGAAGGAGGCTCCCGGTGTCTGAATTCCGGATCGGACTCGTCCTCCCCGACGTCATGGGGACCTACGGCGACAGCGGGAACGCTCTGGTGCTCCGCCAGCGCATGCTCATGCGCGGACTCGACGCCGAGATCGTCTCCATCACGCTCGCCGACCCGGTACCGGACTCCCTCGACGTCTACGTTCTCGGTGGCGCGGAGGATTCGGCTCAGCGCTTGGCGACCAAACACCTCGCGCGGTACCCGGGTCTGCAGCGCGCCGCGGAACGCGGTGCTCCCGTCCTCGCGATCTGCGCAGCGATCCAGGTACTCGGCGAGTGGTACGAGACCAGCTCGGGCGAACGCGTCGACGGTGTCTCGATGCTGAACGTCACCACGGCGCCGCAGGAGACCCGGTCGATCGGTGAAGTCATCACCCGCCCGGTGTCCGACCGCTTGACCCAGACGCTGACCGGCTTCGAGAACCACCGTGGCGGTACGACTCTCGGTCCCGATGCCGCACCGTTCGCGCGTGTCGAGCACGGCGTCGGCAACGGTGTCGGCGACGGCAACGAGGGCGTCGTGCAGGGCTCGGTGATCGGCACCTACATGCACGGACCGGCGCTGGCCCGCAATCCCGAACTGGCGGACCACCTGCTCGAGACAGCTCTGGGTCACTCCCTCGAGCCGCTGCACCTGGCCGACGTCGAGCAGCTGCGCACCGAGCGTCTGCGCCGCTAGACCGAGACCGGATCCTCGGCCGGTTTCCGCGCCGCCCGGCGCATCAGCAGCTGGGCGATCAGCGGCGCGGCGATCAGCATCGACACCAGGCGGATCAGCTGCACGCAGGCGACGAAGGTGACGTCGCTCCCTGTCGACGCGGACACGGCCAGCACGGCCGCGAGCCCACCTGGAGTCGTCGCGAGGTAACCCGTCAGCAGGCTCGTGCCCGTCCACGCGGACAGCGCCCAGCCGAGCAGCGCGCAGATGACTCC
>NZ_JXQS01000043.1:0-13838 GCF_000834565.1 Rhodococcus sp. MEB064 | reverse complement strand
CGGAAGAGCGTTGTCCGCCAACCACGTTCGCATGGCCGCGTATGCCTCCGGCGACCGTGGACGGACGTCGTCCGGCCCGATCGACGACGCCGCGGACAGCTTCCCGGTGGCCAGCGGACCGGTGCACGCGAGTAGGACGTCCTTGTTCTCGAGGAGTCCGCCGCTGAGGAAGTCCGAATCCTGGTACGGCGGATCGGCCTCGGCCGCAACGTCACTGGCGAGGAATCCCTCGACGACAAACGGCATGATGGACTGCTGCGGGAGCGTGAGGTCACCGAGTCCGCCCTCGGGAGCGATGGGGCTGACGTCCGCGGCCGGTGACAGGTTCGCCGAGCCGACGAAGTCGAGTCCGTCGCCGTACTCGTCGGCCATCTCCGCCGCCGCCCAGGTCGCCTGGCCGCCCTGCGAGACACCGAGGGCAGCCCACCGGGTTCCGCTGCCCGGAGCGATGTTCCGCGCTGCCCGCACCGCGTCGATGATGTCGTATCCCGCTGTGGGCGCGTCGAGGTAGGGATGCGGATCGTCGGTACCCAGCCCCTGGTAATCGGTGACGGCGACGACGGCCCCGCGTTGGAGCAGCGGCGTCACCAGTCCGATGGCGCCGAGCAGGTTGGGATACAGCGACGGTGCGCACTCGTCCGTCACGCCGGTGGTGCCGTGGCCGACGGAGACGACCGGCCAGCCTCCGGCCGGAGGTGTTCCGGCGGGGACGAACACGACTCCGGTGACATCCGCGCCGGCCCCGTCCCGCACGCCCGAGGTCGAGCGGTAGGTGATCCGGTGGGCGACGGCGCCGAGGTTCGACACGGCCTGATCCACCTGTCCCAGCACGACATCGGAGACGATGGCACCGCGTTCGTCACCGGCCGGTGCCGGTGAGGTGGGGGCCGCCGCAGGCGTCGAGGACGTCGGGTCGTCGGTCGTTCCGGACGAGCACCCCGCCAACGCCAGCATCGACACCGCCATTGCCATCACTGCTCTGCGCACAGGGTCAACCTCTTTCCGCCATGAATCGTTGCAGCCGGGTCTCGCTGGCCGCCTGTTCGAGATCGAGCCCGTCCAACACGGTACGCAACACCTCGTCGTCCAGTTCGCCGGAATCGCGGGCGCTCAGGAGCGCTTCGCGTTGCCGTCGCAGCACCGTCCTGCGCCACTCCTCGAACGTGGCACCGGTGGCGCGGGTGCGTTGCGCGCGTTCGTTGTCGTCCTCGACCTCACCCGCCTGGATCCGCGCCATCGTCACGCGTCGCACGCGCTCGAGGACGTCGGCGGTGTCCTTGTCCGACACCTTCTGCAACGCCTCGTCCAGGCACTCCTGCACAGCCCGACGGGAGATAAGCCGCGCGCGATGCCTCTGCTCGTCGAGATGCTCCGCCTCCAGCGGATCGGTGATGTCGAGCCGGGCGATGACCAGAGGCAGCGTCACTCCCTGGATCAGCAGTGTGCCCACGGCGACGGTGAACGCGATGGCCTGGATGATGCCGCGACCGGGGAAGTCGTCGCCGGCCAGCGTCGTGAACGGCACGCCGGCCGCGGCGGCGAGCGTGACCACTCCGCGCATACCGGCCCACGACAGGACGACGTTCTGTCGCCACGTCAGTTCGCCGTGTTCGGACTTGCGCAGTCGGTGATAGGACCGCCGTATCGCCGAGCCGGCGAACAGGGCGAGAGGGCGCAGCACCATCACCAACAGCAGGACCAGCAGGCCGTACAGGAAGATCACGTGCACCGGCAAGCCCTCGGCGGCGATGTCGTCGATGACGAACTTGAGCTGCAGGCCCATGTAGGCGAAGACGAACGTCTCGAGCAGCAGATCCAGGGTCGGCCACACGTGACGTTCCTGGATGCGCGTCGGAACGGCGTCGCTGCTGCGCGCGGACCCCAGCACGAATCCGGCCGTGACGACGGCGAGCACGCCCGACGCGTGGATCTGCTCGGCCGCCAGGTAGGCGGCGAACGGAATGAGAATGCCGAGAACGGTTTCCAGGGCGCTGTCGGACATGCGATTGCGGGCGAAACGCACCAGCCTGCTCAGGATGTACCCGACGGCGACGCCGCCGACCACCTCGTAGAGGAAGAACACCACGGGCGAGTCGACACCGATGCCGCTTCCCGTCACCGAGGCCACCGTGATGGTGAACAGCGTCAGCGCGGCAGCGTCGTTGACCAGCGATTCACCGGTCAGGATGGCCATCATGCGGGACGGCAGACCGAGCTTGCGACCCACGGCGACGGCGGCGACAGCGTCGGGAGGGGCGACCACGGCCCCGAGGACCAGGGCTGCGCCGAGCGTCAGTTCCGGGACCAGCCAGTAGGAGAAGTACCCGACCGACACCGTCGTCACGGCAACCAGTCCGACGCCGAGGCGGACGATCGACCGGAAGTTGTGCGCGAACGAGGTGAACGAGAAGTTGAGCGCCGTCGAGTACAGCAGGGGCGGAAGAATCACGCCCAGAAGCAGTTCCGGTTCCAGCGCGGGGCGCGGAAGTCCGGGGATGAACGAGGCGACCGACCCGACAGCGACGAGGACGAGCGGTACCTGCAGTTCCAGGCGCTTCGCGAAACCGGCGATGACGACGGCACCCACGATCACCAGAAGCAGGAGCCACCCGTCCATCGTCTACGGTCCGACCCTGGCCGGCCTACTTCTCGGGGATCGCCTTCTTGGCGGCGTCCTGAACCTTGTCGATCTTGTCGGCGTACTTGCCCTGCGTCTTCTTGTCCGCGAAGTCCGCTGCCTTGTCCACGGCCTTCTCGATCTTGTCGCTGTTCTGAGCGGCGGCCTTCTTGCCCTGGCCGATCAGCTTCTTGAGGTTGTCCACGAGTGCCATGGCTGTCACGATACCGCGCCGGACCACCAGCGACGGTTCGGCAGAGTGCGCGAGAGATCCACGCGCTGACCGGGCATCGGCACCGCCACGGAGATCCGCGCGTCCTCCGCTGCGGTCAGGAGGCGTTCGACGGGCTCGGACCACGGGTGGAAGGCGAGGTTGAACGTCGCCCAGTGCACGGGGACGACGACTCCGGCGGACGGATCGCCGCCCTGGAGATCGGCATGCGCCCGCGCTGCCTCCTCGGGATTCATGTGGATGTCGCGCCAACGGTCGTCGTACGCACCGACCGGGAGCATCGTGACGTCGAACGGACCGAGTCGTTCACCGATGCCGACGAACGCGTCGGTGTAGCCGGTGTCGCCACCGAAGAACGCACGGTGCGACGGGCCGACGATCGACCACGACGCCCACTGCGTCGTGTCCCGGACCAGCGACCGACCCGAGAAGTGCCGGGCCTCCAGACACGTGAGGGTCAGTGACCCGATGGAGACGTCGTCGTTCCAGTCGAGTTCGACGATCCGGTCCTCGGGGACCTTCCAGCGACGCAGATGCGCACCCACCCCGACGGGTACGACGAACGGCGCAGACTGGGTCGACGTCAACGTGGCGACCGTGTCGCGGTCGAGATGGTCGTAGTGGTCATGCGAGATCACGATCGCGTCGACCTGTGGAAGTGCTTCCGCCGCAACGGGAACGGGGTGGAGGCGAGCGGGTCCGACCACCTGCGACGGCGAGACGCGCCGACTCCACACCGGGTCCGTCAGCACGCGGTACCCGTCGATCTCCACCACCACGGACGAATGGCCGAACCACGTGACCGCGAGGTCTCCTGCCTCCGCCGGTGCGAGCGGCGTGGCCAGCGGGACCGGACGCTCGGGACGTCCCGAGCGGCCGCGGGTGAGCATGGCGACACCGATACTCGCCTGCTCCCCCGCGGCCACCGCGGAACTCGCTGCCGTGTTGTGGAACTTCCGGTCGGAGTAGTGCGCGGAGCCCGCGGCGTACGGACGGATGGCACCTCGTCCGGCGCCGACCGCGGACGGCACACCCCACGCCGCGCGCGCGAGCCAGGACAACCCTGCGGCGGCGAGCCCGATGGACACTGCTGCGGTGGCTGGTTTCACGCTTCCGACACTAGTCCACGGTTGGTGTGTACCTGTTTCACAAGTAATGGCTCACTTCTGTTCGGGCAGGATGTGCTCCCCCGTCTTGTCCGTGCTCAGCGACAGGGACGAGATGTAGAGAGTCTCCCCGTCGGGACCCTTCTTCGCCGACGCGATCATGTCGGGGCGCTCGAACTCCATGCCCGACACGGAGCACATCAGCGTGGCGTCGGACGGGTTGCCGTACTCGTCGAACATCGGCAGGTCGATGCCGTCGTCGGTACGGCGCAGGTAGTACTTGCCCTTGGTCGCGACAGCCAGGACAGGCGGGAGGACGATGGCCAGCACCAGGGCCACGATCGGCGAGTACGGCTTGATCGCCGGCCCGAAGGCGCCGAAGAAGACGAGGATCGACAGGATGGCGGAGACTGCCATCGATCCGAAGCCGACCGGGTTGACCGCGTAGAGCATTCCGCGTCGGAACTCGGGGACCTTGGGTGAGAGCTTCAGGATGTACTTGTTGAAGACGATGTCGGACGCCACGACGGCGATCCAGGCGATACCGCAGTTGGCGTAGAAGCCCAGGATGCTGTTCAGGAAGTCGAACATGTTGGCTTCCATCAGGATCAACGCGATCGCGAGGTTGAACAGTACGAAGACCATGCGGCCCGGGTAGCTCTTGGTGACGCGGGTGTAGGAGTTGGTCCAGGCGAGCGAGCCCGAGTACGCGTTGGTCACGTTGATCTTGATCTGGCTGATGACGACCAGGATGACGGCAAGCGTCATGGCAAGCCATCCGGGCATGAAGTTCTCGTAGATCTCGAGGAACTGGTGCACCGGTTCGTTCGCGATGCTGGACCCGTCGACGACGTTCGCGATGAGGTAGACGGCGAGGAACAGGCCGACGATCTGCTTGAGGGCACCGAAGATGACCCAGCCCGGTCCGGCGAGGAGCACGGCGGTCCACCAACGACGCGAGTTCTCGGGCGTCTTCGGCGGCATGAAACGCAGGTAGTCGATCTGCTCGGCGATCTGCGCGATGAGCGAGAGGCAGACACCGGCCGCCAACATGACGGATCCGAGGTTCACGCCCTTGCCCGCGTCACCGTCGGCGCCGCCGAAGGCCATGAACTGGCCGACGGAATCCGGGTTGCTGACCACGAGGTACACGAACGGCAGCACCATCAGGATCAGCCACAGCGGCGTCGTCCAGACCTGCAGTTTGGCGAGCGCCTTCATGCCGTAGATGACCAGCGGGATCACCATCAACGTCGAGACCGCGTAACCGATGGGGAGCGGAATGTTGAGGCCCAGTTCGAGTCCCTGGGCCATGATCGACCCTTCGAGTGCGAAGAAGATGAACGTGAACGTCGCGAAGATGACGTTGGTGACCACCGAGCCGTAGTAGCCGAAACCGCTTCCGCGCGTGATGAGGTCGAGGTCGATGTTGTAGCGCGCCGCGTAGTACGCCAGCGGGAGACCGGTCAGGAAGATGACCACGGCGAAGACGAGGATGCCCCACAGCGCGTTGCCGGTGCCGTACGAGATGCCGATGTTGGCGCCGATGGCGAAGTCCGCGAGGTAGGCGATACCGCCGAGGGCCGACGTCGCGACCACACCCGTTCCCCACTTGCGGTAGCTCCGCGGTGCGAACCGGAGCGTGTAGTCCTCGAGCGTCTCCTTCAGCGCAGCGTTCTCCTTGGCCGCACCCGGCGCGAGCGTCGAATCGGGGGGTACATCTCCGAGAGCGGTCATAAGTTCGTGCCTCCGGTCGTCGTCACACGCCGTGCGGCGCGATGCGAGATGACCGTAGGAACGATGTGTTGCCGATTCGTACGAGCTTGATGTCCAGTGCGTTACGTAGACCCCGAGGCGATACCCGTCGCCCGAATTGTCCGGTTGCGCTACTCCCCGAGGAAGACCGGGGGCCGCTTCTCGCTGCGCGCACGACGAGCCTCGACCGCGTCGTTGCTCGCCCACGCGGCCGCGAACGCCTCGCTCTGGGCTGCATCGGGCTCCGACCTCGTCCCGTCGTCGTTGAAGACGAGCTTGAGGTGCCGCAGAGCCAACGGGGCCAGCTGGGCGATCTCCTCCGCCCATGCCAGCGCGGTGTCCAGGTCACCCAGCTTGTTGGCCAAGCCGCACGAGAAGGCCTGCTCGGCGCCGATCTGCTCGGCGCCCATCAGCACGGTGCGAGCCGGGCCACCTCCGGCGAGGGAGACCAACCGTCTCACCGTCCAGCTGTCCACGGCGATCGCGAGTCGGGTCGACGGAATGGCGAAGAACGCACCGGAGTCGACGACCCGGAGATCGGCGGCGATGGCCAGCTGCGTTCCCGCGCCGACGGCCGGACCGTTCACCGCAGCGATCACGGGGATCGACACCGTCTGCAGCGCGCGGTTCATCGACAGCAACGCGTCCGGGAACTCCGCGGCAATGCTCTCACCCGACAAGTCGGCGCCGGCACAGAAACTCGTCCCCTCGCCGGTGATCACGACGACGCGGACCCCGTCCGCCTCGGCGCCCTCCACCGCCTCCCGCACCTCTGTGCACAGAGCCGTGTTCAGAGCGTTGCGGCGCTCCGGTCGCTGCAGTTCCACGGTGAGAACCGCGCCGTTCCTGGTGAGACCGATGGTCACGTTGTGTCTTCTCTCTGCGTCGAACGAAGTGTTCTGTGAGACCCCCCGACGCGAATTTACCGGGTGCGTACCCCTGCCTGGTGTACTGGACGGGTGCAACACGTCGACGTCGCAGTGATCGGTGCCGGGCAGGCCGGCCTGTCCGCGGCCTATTTCCTGCAGCGAGCCGGTCTGACGGCGTGGGACGACTACGTGGTGCTCGACGGCGCACCGGCCCCCGGAGGTGCGTGGCAGTTCCGGTGGCCGTCGTTGACTCTGGAAACGGTCAACGGCGTGCACGACCTCCCGGGCATGGCCTTCGCCGACACCCTGGACCCCGATGTCGACCCGGCGCACGTCCCGGCGTCGACGGCCGTTCCCCAGTACTACGCCCGCTACGAGAAGCACTTCGAGCTACCGGTGCGCCGGCCCGGCCGAGTGTCCGTCGTCTGCGACCGCGACGGGAGGTACCGGGTCGAAGCCGAGCAGGGGGACGTCCACGCCCGCGGGTTGATCAACTGCACCGGCACCTGGGAGCACCCCTTCGTTCCGAACTACCGCGGGATGTCGACATTCCGGGGACGCCAGCTGCACACCAAGGACTACGTCGACGCCGACGAGTTCCGCGGCAAGCACGTCGTGGTCGTCGGGGGCGGCATCTCCGCCGTGCAGCTGCTCGACGAGATCTCCCGAGTGACGACGACGACCTGGGTGACGCGTCGGGAACCGGTGTGGCTGGAGCGCGAGTTCACACCGGAGGTCGGTCGCGCCGCCGTCGCGCAGGTCGAGGACCGGGTGCGGCAGGGACTGCCGCCCGGTTCCGTGGTGTCGGTGACCGGGCTGATCCTGACGCCGAGCCTGCGGGAAGCACGCGAGCGCGGCGCCCTGGACCGATTCCCCATGTTCTCCGAGGTAGTGCCCGACGGCGTTCGGTGGGACGACGGCAGCACCGTCGACGCCGACGTCATCCTGTGGGCCACCGGTTTTCGGAGCGCACTCGATCATCTCGCCCCGCTGCGGCTTCGAGGAGCCGGCGGCGGGATCACGATGACCGGTGCGTCGGCGACGCAGGTGGCCGCCCGACCCACCGTGCATCTCATCGGTTACGGTCCGTCCGCCAGCACCATCGGCGCCAACCGTGCCGGGCGAACGGCCGTACGAGAACTACTTCGGGAGCTGGGTCGGTCGTGAGTGCAGTAGTCCGTATCGACGAACTGTCCGCCTATCGCGGGGAGCGCACATTGTTCGACGGACTCGACCTCACCGTCGGGCCCGGCGACGTCGTGGGGCTCGTCGGTGCCAACGGCGCGGGCAAGTCGACACTGCTCGCGATCGTGGCCGGCGAAGGTACGGCCGAACACGACGGAACGGTGACTCTGACGCCGTCCGATGCGACGGTGGGCTATCTGGCCCAGGAAGTCTCGCGCATACCGGGTGAGACGGTCGAGCAGTTCCTGCAGCGTCGCACCGGCGTTCGCGCGGCGGAAGATGCCATGAACGCCGCTGCGGAATCGCTCGGAGACACCGACGCCGAGGACCTCTACACCCCCGCGCTCGAGAAGTGGTTGACGCTGGGCGGCGCGGACCTCCCGGAGCGCGCCGAGTCGGTGCTCGCCGGGCTGGGCCTCGAGACGGCACTCGACACCGAGATGGCGGCGCTGTCCGGTGGGCAGGCGGCACGAGCGTCCCTCGCCGGAATCCTGCTGGCGCGCTACGACGTCCTGCTTCTCGACGAGCCCACCAACGATCTGGACCTGGCCGGCCTGGAACAACTCGAGAACTTCGTGTCCACGACGCAGTGCGCCGTGATGATCGTCAGCCACGACCGAGAGTTCCTGGCCCGCACCGTCACCGGGATCGTCGAGCTGGATCTCGCGCAGCAGCAGATCGCGGTCTACGACGGCGGGTACGAGGCCTATCTGGTCGAGCGCGACGTGGCGCGTCGTCACGCACGGGAAGAGTTCGAGCAGTACGCCGACACCAAATCAGGGCTCGAGGATCGCGCTCGCATGCAGCGGAACTGGCTCGAGCACGGGGTGCGGAACGCTCGACGCAAGAGCAAGGACAACGACAAGGCGAGCCGGAAGGTCCGCGCCGAATCGACGGAGAAGCAGGCCGCGAAGGCGCGACAGACCCAGCGACGCATCGAGCGACTCGACGTCGTCGAGGAGCCGCGCAAGGAGTGGGAACTGCGAATGGAGATCGCGGCGGCGCCGCGCAGCGGCAGCGTCGTCGTCTCGCTGAATGCCGCTGTGGTCGAGCGTGATTCGTTCCGGCTCGGACCCGTGACCGCGCAGATCGACGCCGGTGACCGCATCATCGTCACCGGCGCGAACGGCTCCGGCAAGACCACATTGCTCCACCTGCTGCTGGGCCGCATCACCCCGACGAGCGGATCGGTCAGCAGGGGTTCGGGCGTCGAGATCGGCGAGATGGACCAGGCACGATCAGCGTTCGACGGGACGGATTCGGTGGCGGACGCCCTGGCCGCGTCGGTCCCGGACTGGCCCGACGCCGAGGTCCGCACACTCCTCGCGAAGTTCGGCCTGAGGGGCCAGTCCGCCCTACGCCCGTCGGCGTCGCTGTCCCCCGGCGAGCGCACCCGTGCCGGTCTGGCGTTGCTGCAGGCGCGAGGAGTGAACCTGCTGGTTCTCGACGAGCCCACCAACCACCTCGACGTCCCGGCCATCGAACAGCTCGAGTCGGCACTCGAGTCCTACGAGGGCACATTGCTGCTGGTCACGCACGACCGACGGATGCTCGACTCGGTCCGCGGCACGCGGCAGTGGACCGTCGAGTCAGGCCTGCTGCACCAGGCCTGACAGCCGGCCTCGGCCCAAACCCACCGCGAGTACGTCCATAGCGTCGCTGTATCCCCGGGATTCACGACGATTCGGGCGTACTCGCGGGAGGGGTGTGCCTGCGGTGTTGACAGATCGTTGGGTTTTTACAACACTCTGATGCATGAGTCCGGTCAAACGTGGGGATCAGCTCCCCATTCACAACCGCATCGGCGTGCTGCGCGCCGAGCGCCGGATGACGCGTGCGCAGCTCGCCGAGCAGGTGAACGTCAATCCACAGACGGTCGGCGCCCTCGAACGCGGAGACCACTACCCCAGCCTGGATCTCGCCATGCGCATCTGCGAGGTGTTCGGGCTCCCGGTCGAGGCAGTGTTCTCGCGTACCGAACTCGGCCCACTTTCCGCAGAACTGTTCTCCCGGGAGGGGCGATCATGAGCGACACGATCCTGGAGCGCTATCAGGCGTTCCGCACCCGCCGATACCTGAAGAACGAGGCGCGCTACGCCCACTACCTCCCCACATGGCGCACGCGCTCACGCCGCCGACTCCTGGTGTGGGTTCTCGTCGCTTCGCTGATCGCTCTTACGGCGTCGTCGGTATTCATCCTCGTCGGACCCGAGTGGGCGCCGCTCACCTGGCTTCCCGGCGCGATCCTCATGAGCGTGTCGTGGACGACGATGCAGATCGTCACCGGCCGCCGCAGCGACGCTCCTGCCGACGCGCTCGACGAGTGGGATCTACAACGTCGCAACAGTGCTCGCTCCATCGGGTTCGCGATCACGCAGGGCGCCGTGACGGTTCCGACGGTTGCCCTCGTGTGGGCCACGTCGTTCACCGACGATCCCCGCCTCGCACTCGGTGGCGGATTCATCATACTGAGTGGTCTACTTATCGGGATCTGCTCTCCCGGCATCATCCTCGCCTGGACGGCGCCGGTCGACGAACCGGACGAATTCCCCTCTCCCGCACTCCATCAGGAAGGATCAGCATGAGCGGCTCGACTCTCGAGATCGACGGCCTGCACAAGAGATACGGGGACACTGTCGCCCTGGACGGCGTCGGCTTCACCGTGAATCCCGGTGAGGTGTTCGGCTTCGTCGGCAGCAACGGAGCCGGCAAGACCACGACGATGCGCATCACCCTCGGGGTCCTCGCCGCCGATTCCGGGGAGGCTCGACTCAACGGGCAGCCCATCGACCTGAACGTCCGCCGCACAATCGGCTACATGCCGGAGGAGCGCGGTCTCTATCCGAAGATGAAGGTCGGCGCTCAGCTGAAGTATCTCGCGGAACTGCATGGACTCTCGAGTTCCGACGCCTCCGCCGCTGTCGCCCGGTGGACCGAAAGGTTGGGCATCGACGCCCGCGTCGGGGACACGGTCGACTCCCTGTCGTTGGGCAACCAACAGCGAGTGCAGTTGGCAGCGGCCTTGATTCACGATCCGGCGGTGCTGGTGTTGGACGAGCCGTTCTCCGGGCTCGATCCCGTGGCGGTCGACACGATGAGCGAGGTGCTGCTCGAGAAGGCGCGCACCGGCGTTCCCGTGCTGTTCTCGAGCCACCAACTCGACCTGGTGCAGCGACTGTGCGACCGCGTCGGCATCATCGGTGCCGGCCGGATGAAGGCCGTCGGCAACGTCGACGAACTGCGAGGGAGCTCGGGCTCCACCCTCGAGGTGCACGCACCGGCCGCGCCCGCAGGGTGGGCCGACACCGTTGCGGGGGTCACCACGCTGTCCCACACCGACGGTCGCACGAGGCTCACTCTCGACCCGAGTGTCGACGATCAGGCCGTACTCGCCGCCGCGCTGGCCACCGGGCCTGTTCACGAGTTCGCCCGCACCACTCCGTCTCTGACCGATCTGTACCGGGAGGTCGTCGCATGACCGAGCACTCGAACACCCGACCGCCCCTGTCGGCACGACGCGCCATCACGTTGGTGGCCCGGCGTGAATTCGACGTCCAGGTACGCAAGAAGAGTTTCCTGATCTCCAACGCCATCGTGCTGCTCGTCATCATCGGCAGCATCGTCGCGTTCTCGCTGTTCTCCGGCGGAGACGATTCGGAGGACCGCACGCCGCTGGGTCTGGTGGGCGACCAAGCGTTGTCGCAGACACTGACCGCCGTCGGCGACCAGCTCGGCGAGCCCGTGGAGGTTCGGCAGATCGACACGGCCGACGATGCCCGTACCCAGGTGACCGACGGCGACGTCGATGTCGCGCTGGTCCCGGGTAACGACGGCGCCTACACGGCGATCACCGAGGATTCCGTGGACGGCACGCTGAAGGCCGTCATCGACACCGCTGTCTCCGCGAAGGCGCAGAACGACACCCTCACCGGCCTGGGCGTCGACCCGCAGGCAGTCGCCACCGCCACCGCGAACGCTGCTGTGACGGTCGAGGCGGTCGATCCGCCCGATCCCGCACAGGGTCAGCGGCTCGCCTTGAGCTTCATCGCGGTGATCCTGCTGTACGCACAGATCATCACCTTCGGCATGTACGTCGCGATGGGCGTCGTGGAGGAGAAGTCGTCCCGTGTCGTCGAGCTCCTGCTCTCGACCGTCCGGCCGCTGCAGTTGCTGTGGGGCAAAGTGCTCGGTATCGGCGTCGTCGGTCTGCTGCAGTTGACCGCCTACGGCGCAGCCGGTCTGATCGCCGGAACCGCAACCGGCACACTGACGGTCACCGGTACCGCGGTGAGTGTCTTCGTGTCCACCATCGGATGGTTCGTCCTGGGCTTCGCGTTCTTCGCCGTGCTGTACGCGGCAGGTGGGTCCATGGTGTCGCGTCAGGAGGACGTGAACTCCACGACGATGCCGTTGCTGATCGTGATCCTGGCGATGTTCTTCGCGGCGTTCTCCTCCATCGACGACCCCGGCGCGACGCTTCCCACCGTGCTGTCCTGGATCCCGCCGTTCTCCGCGATCCTGATGCCGCTGCGCATCGCCGCCGGAGTGGCGAGCCCCGTCCAGGTCGTGGGAACGATCGTCCTGATGATCGCGGCCACGCTGATCCTCGCCGTCCTGGCCGCCAAGATCTACCAGCGCTCCATCCTGCGCATCGGCCGCACGGTCTCCTGGAAGGAGGCACTGGGCCGCGCCTGACCGCACGCCATACTGAGCGCATGACGACCTCGGCGCAGCAGTTCCTCGACGCGGTGCTCGATCCCGGGAGTTTCCTCTCGTGGGATCGGGCACCGCTCGTCGTCCCCGCCGACGAGCGCTACCTGGCCGACCTCGAGCGGGCACGGACCCGCAGCGGAGTGGACGAGGCGGTACTGACGGGCGAGGGCACGGTCGCCGGCCGGCGCGTCGCGGTCGTCGTCTGCGAGTTCGCGTTCCTCGCCGGCTCCATCGGAGTCGCTGCCGCGGAGCGGATCACGCTCGCGGTGGAGCGCGCCACGGCGGAGGAGCTGCCGCTGATCGCCTCGCCCACCTCGGGCGGCACCCGGATGCAGGAAGGCACCACCGCCTTCGTGCAGATGGTCACGATCGCCGCCGCGGTGACGCTACACAAGAACGCGTCGCTGCCGTACCTCGTATACCTCCGTCACCCGACGACGGGTGGGGTGTTCGCGTCCTGGGGGTCGCTCGGCCACATCACGCTCGCCGAGCCCGGCGCCCTGATCGGCTTTCTCGGACCCCGCGTCTATCAGGCGCTGTACGGCGAGGACTTCCCCGAGGGCGTGCAGACCGCGGAGAACCTCTTCCGCTGCGGAGTCATCGACGCCGTTGTCGCGCCCGACGACGTGCGGGACGTGATGGAGCGGGCACTGGTCGTCCTCCGGGATCCGGCCGAGCCGCAGGACAGCGGACCCGAGCCGCAGGACGCCGCCGGGAGCGCGGTCTCGGCATGGCACTCGGTGTTGCTGAGTCGCCGACCCGAGAGACCCGGCGTGCGAGAGCTGCTCGCGGCGAACACCTCTCATCACATTCCGTTGAGCGGTACCGGTCGCGGCGACTTCGACTCGACGGTCACGCTGTCCCTCGCCCGGTTCCGAGGACGACCGTGCGTGGTGTTCGGGCAGGACCGCACCGGGCAGACGCCCGAGAACACGATGGGCCCCGGCGCACTGCGAGAAGCGTTGCGCGGCATGCGACTGGCGGAGGAACTGGGCCTGCCGGCGATCCTCGTCATCGACACCCTCGGGGCGTCGCTGTCCCGAGAGGCCGAGGAGCACGGCCTCGCCCCGGGAATCGCGCGGTGCATCTCGACGCTGATCACCCTTCGCACGCCGACGGTGTCGGTTCTGCTGGGCCAGGGCACCGGCGGCGGCGCTTTGGCGTTGTTGCCCGCGGATCGCGTCGTCGCCGCGCAGCATGCCTGGTTGGCGCCGCTTCCTCCCGAGGGCGCCAGTGCCATCGTCCACCGCGATACCGCGCACGCCCCGGCGATGGCCGAGGCTCAGGGCATCAGGCCCGTCGACCTGCGTGAGTCCGGCGTCGTCGACACGATCGTGGCGGAGGACCCGGACGCTGCCGAC
>NZ_JXQS01000042.1:0-1204 GCF_000834565.1 Rhodococcus sp. MEB064 | reverse complement strand
TGTCTCAGATACTGCACAGTGGACGCGTAGCTTCTTTGTGGTAAGTCCTCGGCCTATTAGTACCAGTCACCTGCACCCATTGCTGGGCTTCCAGTTCTGGCCTATCAACCCGGTGGTCTGCCGGGGGCCTTACCCCCTCGAGGGGGTGAGAAACCTCATCTTGGAACAGGCTTCCCGCTTAGATGCTTTCAGCGGTTATCCCTTCCGAACGTAGCTAACCAGCGGTGCTCCTGGTGGAACAACTGGCACACCAGAGGTTCGTCCGTCCCGGTCCTCTCGTACTAGGGACAGCCTTCCTCAAGTTTCTGACGCGCGCGGCGGATAGAGACCGAACTGTCTCACGACGTTCTAAACCCAGCTCGCGTGCCGCTTTAATGGGCGAACAGCCCAACCCTTGGGACCTACTCCAGCCCCAGGATGCGACGAGCCGACATCGAGGTGCCAAACCATCCCGTCGATATGGACTCTTGGGGAAGATCAGCCTGTTATCCCCGGGGTACCTTTTATCCGTTGAGCGACACCGCTTCCACTTGCCGGTGCCGGATCACTAGTCCCGACTTTCGTCCCTGCTCGACTTGTCAGTCTCACAGTCAAGCTCCCTTGTGCACTTGCACTCGACACCTGATTGCCAACCAGGCTGAGGGAACCTTTGGGCGCCTCCGTTACATTTTGGGAGGCAACCGCCCCAGTTAAACTACCCACCAGGCACTGTCCCTGAACCAGATCATGGTCCGAGGTTGAGGTATCCAATACGATCAGAGTGGTATTTCAACAACGACTCCACACACACTGGCGTGCATGCTTCACAGTCTCCCACCTATCCTACACAAACCGAACCGAACACCAATACCAAGCTGTAGTGAAGGTCCCGGGGTCTTTTCGTCCTGCCGCGCGTAACGAGCATCTTTACTCGTAATGCAATTTCGCCGAGTCTATGGTTGAGACAGCTGAGAAGTCGTTACGCCATTCGTGCAGGTCGGAACTTACCCGACAAGGAATTTCGCTACCTTAGGATGGTTATAGTTACCACCGCCGTTTACTGGGGCTTAAATTCTCAGCTTCGCTCCGAAGAACTAACCGGTCCTCTTAACCTTCCAGCACCGGGCAGGCGTCAGTCCGTATACATCGTCTTACGACTTCGCACGGACCTGTGTTTTTAGTAAACAGTCGCTTCTCACTGGTCTCTGCGACCCACACCAGCTCA
>NZ_JXQS01000041.1:0-28481 GCF_000834565.1 Rhodococcus sp. MEB064 | reverse complement strand
GGAACTTGGGGCGGTAGCTTTCGCTCGATGTCGACGCACCGCGTCGCGATTCGAACATGCTGTGCCGCAATACCTCTGCCTCCCCGTTCGCGAAAAGTCGGCGTACACCCGATCGCAGTCCGCGGCATCGCAGCGGCCCAGTCGGTGCATTCCACGCCCGACGAGGTGGAGTGCGGTTCCGACGCTGACCAGTGCTCGCACGACGTCGGCGAGGGGCAGTTCGGGATCACGGTAGTGCAGGTGCCAGCCGTCGTCGGCGTGGTTGGTCAACCTCGGATACGCGGACGTCTGCGCCAGCAGCGCGTTGAGCGCGAGTGCACGCTGATCGTGTGTCGGCGCGTCGATCACCGTCAGCCACTCGTCGAAGAACGCCGCGGCGCGCGCGAGGTCCGTGTGCATCGCGACGGTGTCGTCCGACATGCCCGCGTCGAGGCAACGCTGCTCGAACTCCACGGCGTCCGTCGGCGGATCGTTGACGATGTCGACGGCCAGCCGGACGGCATATTCTCCGTAAGGGTTGAGATGCATAAGACCATTACAGCAGACTCGACGACATGAGCGAACTCCTGTGCCTGCACCGATGGACCGTCGCGTCCCGACACCCGACGAGCGAAGGCACGGTGATCTATCTCCGGTGCCACTGCGGAGAGCACCGGGTCACGCGCGACGCTCAGCTGCCGGACGTACTGGCCATCACCGGCACCATCACGGCCACGGTGACCGCCGTGTAGACGTCCTGCACCGCCTTCCGGACAGCCTCACCGGCCCAGTCCCCCTGCGCGATGTCCTTGGCGCGGTTCCTGATCGAGCGTTTGTCGGCATCGGGCAACACCTTGTGCGTGGCATCGATCGCCGACAGCAGGGCGACCAGTGCGCAGGTGCGCGCGTCGGGGTCGAGTCCGTCGACCAGCACCGACGACAACGTGGCGCGTACCCGATCCTCGTGCGAAGAATCGCGCGCCGGCCACGACGTCGTCGGGAAGAGCCCGAGAACCCGACCGCGCTCCTCGCCGACGAACCCCCGATCGATCACCCTGGCCACGACCTGCTCGCGAATGCCCTTGTGCAGCTTCTCCACGGCGGACTTGGGCGTCATCGGCCGCTTCGCCGTCTCGATGGTGTCGACCGCACGGGCGAGGAGCTGATCCGATGGAATGCGACCGGGCGTGACGGCGAGGCGGCCCTTCTTCGTGGACTCGTTGTCGCCGGCGACGAAGACCGTGCCGTCCATCGCCAGCTCGAGCACCACGGCGCCGGCGAGGACACGCGGCAGTTTGGTGCTGTCGACGACCGGCTTCCCCGATCCGTCGTCCAGAAGGAGAAGGAGCAGATCCTCGGCAATCAGGGTCATGACTCGACCTTACGGAACGCGGACGAATATTACAGTCGGGTCATGAGCGAATCCGGTGCCTACCGCAGGGCGTACGACGCCGCCGCGACCGATCCCGAGACCTTCTGGCTGGACGCCGCGCGCGCGGTCGACTGGGAGAGCGCCCCGACACGGGCCCTCGACTCCACGACGCCACCGTTCTACCGCTGGTTTCCGGGCGGCACCCTGAACACCTGTGTGAATGCGCTGGACCGGCATGTCGCCGCGGGCGCGGGCGACCGAGTGGCGCTCATCCACGACTCGGCGATGACGGGAGCGCGGGTGTCGTTCACCTACGCCGAACTGTTGGCCACCGTGTCGCGATTCGCCGGGGTGCTCGCCGCCCACGGTGTCCGCACGGGCGACCGCGTCGTCCTCTACATGCCCATGATCCCCGAAGCCGTCGTCGCGATGCTCGCGTGCGCGCGGCTCGGCGCCGTCCACTCCGTCGTGTTCGGCGGTTTCGCGGCCAAGGAACTGGCCGCACGTATCGACGACGCGGACCCGGTCGTCGTCGTCACGGCGACGGGTGGCCTGGAACCGGGTCGCACCGTCGATTACGTGACCCCTGTCGCGGCGGCCCTCGAGATGTCGACGGCGACGCCGCGCGCCGTGATCGTCAGGACCAGGCCGGAGGTCTCGATCGAGACACCGGCGACCTGGCTGGACTGGGACCTCGAGATGGAGACGGCGGAACCTGCCGACCCGGTCACCGTCGCGGCCACCGATCCGCTGTACATCCTCTACACGTCGGGTACCACAGGGAAGCCGAAGGGCGTGGTGCGCGACAACGGCGGCCATGCCGTGGCCCTGACGTGGTCGATGCGCAACATCTACGACGTCGGTCCCGGCCAGGTCATGTGGACGGCGTCGGACGTCGGGTGGGTGGTCGGCCACAGCTACATCGTGTACGGCCCCCTGTTCGCCGGCGCGACAACCGTTCTGTACGAAGGCAAGCCGGTGGGAACGCCCGATGCCGGCGCGTTCTGGCGCGTGATCGCCGACTACGGCGTCCGAGCGCTGTTCACGGCGCCGACGGCGCTGCGCGCCATCCGCAAGGTCGACCCCGACGCGGCGCTGCTGGACGAGTACGACGTGTCGTCGCTCGAGACCCTGTTCGTCGCCGGGGAGCGTCTCGACCCCGACACCTTCGCGTGGGCGTCCAGGATCCTGGGCAAGCCGGTCGTGGATCACTGGTGGCAGACGGAGACCGGGTGGGCCATCTGCGCGAACCTTCGAGGTCTGGAAGCGATGCCGATCAAATCCGGCTCACCCACCGTCCCCGTTCCCGGCTTCCGCGTCGGCGTCCTCGACGCATCCGGTGCGGCAGTGCCCGAGAACACGGAGGGCAACATCGTGCTCGAACTACCGCTCCCCCCGGGCACTCTCACGGGTCTGTGGAACGACGACGAGCGATTCGTGAAGTCCTATCTCGATGCCTTCGACGGGCACTACCTGACGGGCGACTCCGGATACGTCGACGCCGACGGATACGTCTACGTGCTGGGCCGCACCGACGACGTCATCAACGTCGCCGGGCACCGATTGTCCACGGGCAGTATCGAAGCCGTGGTCGCGTCGCACCCGGCCGTCGCAGAATGTGCCGTCATCGGTATCCACGACGAGACGAAGGGACAGCGACCGAGCGCGTACGTGGTGCTGAAGTCCGGGGTGTCCATCGACGAGGACACGCTGCGGGCGGAACTCGTCGCCGCGGTGCGCGCCGACATCGGCGCCGTCGCGACCTTCCGCGACGTCACCGTCGTGCAGGCGCTGCCGAAGACCCGCTCGGGCAAGATCCTGCGAAAGACGATGCGGCAGATGGCCGACGGAACCGAGGTGGTGGTTCCGTCGACCATCGAGGACGCATCGGTGCTCGACGCGCTCGCGGCCGTCTTCAGGACTTGAGCGCGGCGAAGCGACGCAACGCTTCCTCCCGCTCGTGCTTGTGGTCGACGATCGGCTCGGGGTAGTCCTCGGGCCGACCGTCCTTCAGCATGTGCACCGCCTTGCCGTCGATGCCGCGTAGTTCGGGGACCCACCGACGCACGTAGTCACCGTTCGGGTCGAACTTCTCTCCCTGCGTGGTGGGGTTGAAGACGCGGAAGTACGGGGACGCATCGGTTCCCGTGCCGGCAGTCCACTGCCACCCGTGCTGATTGCTGGCGATGTCACCGTCCATCAGGTGATGCAGGAAGAAGCGCGCTCCACGCCACCACGGCAGGTGCAGGTCCTTGACCAGGAACGACGCGACGATCATGCGCACACGATTGTGCATCCAGTTCTCGGACACCAGTTGTCGCATCCCGGCGTCGACGATGGGGAAACCCGTCCTGCCGTCGCACCATGCCTGGAACAGCTCGTCCGCGTGCTTGCCGGAGTCGAGTTCGATGGCATCGAATCGCTTGTCGTAGTTCTCGCGGGCGCTGTCCGGACGGCGGAAGAGGATGTCCCCGTAGAAGTCTCGGAAGCACAGTTCGCGTCGGTACGCTTCCGACCCGTCGTTCTTCAGAGACGCGAGATCGGCGAGCATCGTCCGGGGATGGATGGTGCCGTACTTCAGATGCACCGACATGCGGCTGGTGCTGTCCTTGTCGGGACGGTTGCGCTCGTCGTCGTACCCGGCGGCGCGGTCGTCGCGGAAGTCGGCCCACGAGGCCAGGGCCGCCTTCTCCCCCGCGTCGACGTCCGCGTGCGTGCTCTCCTCCGGGATGTCGGTCCGCGCAGGGCCGCCCGAGAGGCTGTCCGGATCGATCCACGTGGCCGTCTTCGCGGACGTGTCGGCCGGGCCACGCCACCCGTGCTCCTGCCACCGGCGATAGAATGGGGTGAAGACCTTGAAACCCTCGCCGTCGTCCTTTCGGATCCGTCCCGGTGACACCGCGTACGGCGAACCGGTGCGGACCAGGTCCACCGACTCCGCCACCGCGTCGTCACGCCGGCGACCGTACGGTCCGAAGTCCTCGCTGACGTGGACGGCATCGGCCCCGACCGCCTTCGCGACGGCCGGCACCGCGGTGACCGGGTCTCCCTCGACGACCAACAACCGGCCGCCCAGCTGCTCGTTCAGCGCGGTGAGCGAGCGGAACAGCACATCGCGCCGCGCCGGACCGGACGGCCCCAGCAGGTGCTCGTCCAGGACGAACAGTGCCAGCACGTCCCGTCCGTCCTCGGCCGCGTGCGCCAGGGCCGGATGATCGCCGAGTCGGAGGTCGCGCCGGAACCACAGGACGGACGGTGCATTCTCACTCATGGTTCATGTTCGTACCCGTTCCGCCTCTCGGCCGAACGTCAGGGGCCGAGGAAGGGCGGTTCGCCGGGGAGCAGTCGAGTCTCCACCTGCGCCTGCACCAGACCGGCCAGAGCGGACGGGGCCGTCTTCAGCGGTCCCAGCGGATCGGTGCCGGGAGGAGTGAGCTGCAGGCAGCTCTGCGTACCGATGCGGGAGCGATCCGCCGGACCGTCGTGATCGAGCGCGTCGGCCAGCATCGCCATCGCGGTGGCATCGGACGGCAGCAGCACGTGGGACACGTACTTGCCCGGGCAGACATCCTGGATGACCAGGTTGGCAGCACCGGTCATCGCGTTGGCGGCGGGAGCCGGCCGCACCAGCTCGTCGAAGGCGGTCGCGACGGTGGTCACCGACGACCCGGCCGGGAACGGCGTCTCGACGAGGGCAGTCATGAAGTCCGAGCCCGTGGAAAACTGCCAGATGGGGGCGGCGCACCCACCGAGCGCACCGCAGACGGCGTCGGTGTCCTGTCCGGCTCCGACGGGAGCGAGGCCCACGACGTCGTCGACGACGGCAGCGACGTCCGGGTCGGACTTGACCGCCCACGCCGCGAGCGTCCCACCCTGACTGTGTCCGACCAGGTCGACCGGGCCGCCGCGGGCATCCGCGGTGCGCAGCACGGCGTCGACCACGTACTGCGTACTGATCTGGACGTCCACCGTCGCGCGACTCGGAAGTTCCACCGTGCAGAAGGGCCGACCGGTCTGCGTGAGCCACGGTTCGAGAACGGCGCCGAAGTCCTCGGCGCTGGTCGTCCAGGTGCCGTGCACCAGGACCACCGGATCCTCGGCTGCTCCGGCGACATCGCCCGTGCACCGGTACGTCGACCCCACACCGGACTCCGCCGGCGCAGCGACGGCGGATACCGCACTGACCACCACGGTCGCGGCAACAGCCGTCACCACCAGCCCGATGCGCATCGGCACTGTGAACATCGACATCGCGCTGTACGACACATCGATCACCCCCGAGGCGGAAAGCTACCGCCTGCCGGAGACCGAGCCGTCCCGAAATCGGACATCCGAGACGGCTCGAGGGGAAGTCACCAGCGCGAACCCCGAGTCACAGGACGAACAACATCTCCTGGTACGTCGGCAGCGGCCACAGGTCGTCGGCCACGACCTCCTCGAGTGTGTCCGCGGCCGCACGCACTGCCGCCATCGCGGGGAGCAGGGCTTCCTTCGCGTGCGTCGCCTCACCGAGAGCGTCGTGACCGGTGTCGGCCGCGAGCGCTGCCTTCAGCGTCGCCAACCCCGCGCGGAGAGCAGCGAGGGGTTCGGACACGGCATCGAGCGGCGCCATGTCGATCTCGACCCCGACCGCCTTCAACGCGGCCAGGTTCTGGGCCACCTCGGTCTGGTAGCGGACCGCTGCGGGAAGCACGATGGTGGTCCCCATCTCGAGGGTCAACCGTGCCTCGACTCCGATGGTCAACGCGTACTGCTCGAGCCCGATCTCGTAGCGGCTGTGCATCTCCCGCGAGTTGAAGACGTTGTACTTGCCGAACAGCGCGAGAGCCTCGTCGGTGATGAGCTCCGGCAGGGCGTCGAGAGTGGTGCGCAGGTTCGCCAGTCCACGAGCCTCGGCCTCGATCGGCCAGTTCTCGGAGTATCCGTCGCCGTTGAACACCACGGCGCCGTGATCGGTGATGATCTGCGTCAACAGGTTCTGCACCGCGGTGTCGAAGTCGACGCCGTCCGCGACAGCCGTCTCCAGTTCGGTGGCCATGTAGTCCAGCGACTCGGCCATGATCGTGTTGATGACGACCATCGGCTCGTTGACCGTCTGCATCGATCCCGGTGCGCGGAACTCGAACCTGTTGCCCGTGAACGCGAACGGGCTGGTGCGGTTGCGGTCGCCCGGGTCCGTCGGCAGAACGGGGAGCGTGTCCGCCCCGATCATCATGGTGCCCTTGCCCTTCGACGACGTCGCCGCACCCTTGGCGATCTGGTCGAAGACATCGGCCAACTGGTCGCCCAGGAAGATCGAGATGATGGCGGGCGGAGCCTCGTTGGCACCGAGGCGATGGTCGTTGGTCGCCGACGCGACCGAGGCGCGCAGCAGCCCCGCGTACTTGTGCACGGCGCGGATCACGGCGGCGCAGAACACCAGGAACTGGGCGTTGTCGTGCGGGGTGTCTCCGGGTACGAGCAGGCTGCCGAGTTCGGAGTTGCCCAGGGAGAAGTTGACGTGCTTGCCCGAGCCGTTGACCCCGTCGAAAGGCTTCTCGTGGAACAGGATCTCCATGCCGTGCTTCTTGGCGATGGTCTTGAACGTCGTCATCAACAACTGCTGATGATCGGCTGCGATGTTGCCGCGTTCGAACATCGGCGCGATCTCGAACTGGCCGGGCGCGACCTCGTTGTGACGGGTCTTGGCGGGGATACCCAGCTTGAACAGCTCACGCTCGGTGTCCATCATGAATCCGAGAACACGCTCGGGAATGGCACCGAAGTAGTGGTCGTCGAATTCCTGCCCCTTGGGCGGCTTCGCGCCGAACAACGTCCGGCCCGCGTTCAGCAGGTCGGGGCGAGCCAGGAAGAAGTGGCGGTCGACCAGGAAGTACTCCTGCTCCGGGCCACAGAAGGACACCACGTGCTCGGGGCTGGTGTGACCGAACAGCGTCAGGATGCGCTCCGCATGACCGCCCATCGCCTGCTGCGAGCGCAACAGGCCCGTCTTGTGGTCGAGCGCCTCACCCGTCATCGACACGAAGACCGTCGGGATGCAGAGAGTGTTGCCGTTGGGGTTCTCGAGCACGTACGCCGGACTGGTGACGTCCCAGCCGGTGTACCCGCGAGCCTCGAACGTGTTGCGCAGGCCGCCGTTGGGAAAGCTGGACGCGTCGGGCTCGCCCTGGATCAGCGTCTTGCCGGCGAACTCCGCCATCGCCGACCCGTCGGACACCGGCTCGAGGAAGCTGTCGTGCTTCTCGGCGGTAAGGCCGGTGAGCGGGTAGAAGACGTGCGCGTAGTGCGTCGCACCCTTCTCGATCGCCCAGTCCTTCATCGCCGACGCCACCGCGTCCGCCACCATCGGGTCCAGCGGAGCACCGTGCTCGATGGTCTTGACCACCGACTTGTAGACCGACTTCGGCAGTCGCTTCTGCATCACGACCCGGTTGAAGACGTTCTCCCCGAACACCTGGCCCGGCGTCTCGGAGTCGGTGAAACTCACGGCCGGAGGCTGGTAGGCCTCGACGGCGCGCAAGGCCTGCAGACGAACGGTGTTCGCGCTCATGGTGGTACCTCTTCCGGTTCGGGACAGCTTCGCGAACACTAGAGACCGTTGATTCCGGGAATGTTGCGCAGATGTGACCGGCGCGGTCGTTTCTGCGCCCGGTTCGGCACAATCGACCCATGACCGAACCCACGACCGACTCCGACCGGCCCGCGACAGTGCTCGTGGTCGACGACGACGTGGATGTTCTGGGCTCCATCGAGCGCGGACTGCGCCTGTCGGGATTCACCGTCATCACCGCGCGGGACGGGGCCTCGGCACTCGACCTCGTCGGCACCCACGACCCCGACGTGGTGGTGCTCGACATGAACATGCCCGTACTCGACGGCAACGGAGTGGTGACCGCGCTCCGGGCGCGCGGCAACGACATTCCCGTCTGCGTCCTGAGCGCCCGCAGCTCGGTGGACGACCGCATCGCCGGCCTCGAATCCGGTGCCGACGACTACCTGACCAAGCCGTTCGTCCTCGCGGAACTGGTCGCGCGCATCAAGGCGATGCTGCGCCGACGAGGCGGACCCGGCTCGGTCGCGTCGGCGTCTGTACCCGCCATGGTCGTCGGACCGCTGAGCGTCGACGAGCCCGGACACCGTGCCGCGATGAACGGGCGTCCACTCGACCTGACCAAGCGCGAGTTCGAACTGCTCGCGGTGCTGGCGCGCAACTCGGGTGTGGTGCTCAGCCGCGAGCGTCTCCTCGAACTGGTGTGGGGGTACGACTTCGTCGCCGACACCAACGTCGTGGACGTCTTCGTCGGCTATCTGCGTCGGAAGATGGAAGTCGGTGGCGCCCCACGCATCCTGCACACCGTGCGGGGTGTCGGATTCGTCGTGCGGACATCTGCGTGACGCGGCGCCCGTTCTCGCTGCGAGCGCGTGTCGCGGCCGCCACCGCGCTGGGCGCGATCGTCATCGTGTCGCTGGTGGGCTGGTACGTTGCCGCGGCGATCTCCCGGAACAACATCATGCAGCTCGATCGTCGACTACAGACCGCCTCCGACGTCGTGGTTCCGCGCGCGCAGACGTTCGAGGTCTTCCTGGGCAGCCTCAGTCGGTCGGAGGCGTTCGCCATCACGATCCGCCAGGCCGACACCGTGCGCGCGAGTACGCAGCCTGAACTTCCGGACCTGACCCTGGGCTCGTCGACCGCCGATGTCGACGGAACCCCGTTCCGCGTGTACACAGCCGTGGTTCCCGATCGGCAGGACGCCGAGGTCTCCATCGGGGTGCCGCTCTCGGAGGCGCAGGACATCACCGACGACCAGCAACGACAGGTGTTGCAGGCCGGGGCGCTGGCCGTCAGCGCCTCGACGGTGCTGGGGTGGATCTTCGGCGGCCGTGCCGTCCGGCCGTTGATGCGGCTCACCCGCGACGTCGCGAAGGACCCGCCGACGCCGCCGCGCAAGTCCACCGGGGTGCGCGAAGCGGATGCGTTGGCCGCCGCCGTGGGCGACATGCTCCAACGCGTCTCCGACGCTCAGGAACGAACGGAGAGCGCGCTCGAGACCGCCCGCGATTTCGCGGCCGTATCGGCACACGAACTGCGGACGCCCCTGACGGCGATGCGCACGGACATCGAGGTGCTGCGCACCCTCGACCTGTCCGAGGACCAGCGTCGCGAGATCCTGGGCGATCTCCATCGGACGCAGGGCCGGGTGGAGTCGACGCTGGCGGCGCTCGAACGGTTGGCGACGGGTGAGCTGACATCGGCCGCGGATCGCGTGAGCATCGACGTGGTCGAGGTCGCCGACCTGGTGGCCAGGGATGCGGAACGGACGATGCCGTCCCTGCACGTGCGCGTGGAGGCGGCCGGCCCGGTCACGGCCCTGGGCCACCCGACGGGGCTGCGTCTGGCACTGGACAACGCCGTACTCAACGCCGTCCGTCACGGAGAAGCGACGTCCGTCGTCATCACCGTCGAACGGTTGCAAGACGGGAGCAGCCGAATCATCGTGGACGACAACGGAACCGGCGTGCCCGAGGACGAGCGGGAGCGCGTGTTCGGACGATTCGAACGGGGAACACGCGCCGCGGCGGGCGGGTCCGGTCTGGGACTGGCGCTGGTCGCCCAGCAGGCTCATCTGCACGGGGGAACCGTGCGCTTGGAGTCGAGCCCGCTGGGCGGCGCGAGGTTGGTGCTGGAGGTGCGCTGACCTCAGGCGTTGAGCAGGTCGATCACGAACACGAGAGTCTTGCCGGACAGTCGATGCCCGGCGCCCGCGGGGCCGTAGGCCAGCTCGGGCGGGATGGTGAGCTGACGACGCCCGCCCACCTTCATGCCGGGAATGCCGTCCTGCCAGCCCTGGATCAGGCCACGCAGCGGGAAGGTGATGGACTCTCCGCGGTTCCACGACGAGTCGAATTCCTCGCCCGTGTCGAATTCGACGCCGACGTAGTGAACCTCGACGGTGCCGCCGGGAACAGCCTCTTCGCCGTCACCGATCGTGATGTCCTCGACCACGAGGTCTGTGGGAGGGGGGCCGGCCTGGAACTCGATCTCGGGCTTGGTCACAAGAACTCCTGTAGTCGATTGATACCGAACAACGTTGATCAGTACCTGCCGATTCTACCGTGAGGGTGCTCACCCGATCGGGGACGGCATCTCCGCGACCCGATAGGCGCAGGTCGACCGGGTGTCGGTGGCGGGATCGTGCATCTCGACCTTCCACGCTCCGGCGAACTGATCCACCCCCGCGATCATCGACACGGTTCCGGACAGAAGCACCGTTCCGGCGGAGAACAACCCACGCTCCTCCAGGACGTCGAGCCAGTGGTCGGGGGTCAGCAGGTCCGCCAGAGAACCGTCCTGGATCAGCGTCGTCGCGTCCGACTCCCCCACCCACGCCCGCAGCGTGATGTCGTCGAGACGGTCGCGGACGTCCGCGAGTCGCCAGGCCGTGGAGCCCAGCACGTCCGGCGACGCGTTCTTGCTCCACGCGACGCTGTGCACCTCGAGCTCACGGTCGGTGTGATCGCACGCGGCGGTCAGCAGCACGTCGTCACGCCCGGGTCCGGTGATCACCAGCGCCCACTCGGCCTCCCCGGACGTGCGCCCGTGCTGGACGTCCACGTGCGAGGTCTGCTGCGCGAGGTAGGGCGAGACGGGATACATCGCGGGTGTGGCGGTGGGGGCCGGAACGCCGAGCTCGGCGAGTTCGGCGATGTGGGAGGCGACTTCTGCCTGATCACGCCCGGCATAGCCGGCATTGAGCAGGGTAGTCACAGTCACCGATTCGGATGAGCCGTCGGGAAGTTCGAAGGTCAGTGTCGTCATGTTTCGCTCCTGTCACCACTACGTTTCGTTGCGCCCGAGGGGTTGCGCATACGTCTTGTATACAGCAAGTATATGAACTACGACACCCGAAAGGACACCTCATGGACGGCACGACACACGAGAGCGGGCAGCTGATCCGTCCCGATCGGACGGCGCTGACCAAGGCTTTCGCTGCCAGCCTGACCGGTACGGCGCTCGAGTGGTACGACTTCGCCGTCTACTCCGCGTCGGCCGCGTTGATCTTCCCGATCATCTTCTTTCCGCAGAGCGACCCGCTGACGGGGACGCTCCTCGCGTTCTCCACGTACGCGGTCGGATACGTCGCTCGACCCATCGGCGGATTCGTCTTCGGCCGACTCGGCGACGTCATCGGTCGCAAACAACTGCTCGTGATCACGCTGCTGCTGATCGGCATCACGACGTTCCTCATCGGCCTGCTCCCCGGCTACGCGACCATCGGCGTCGCGGCGCCCATCATCCTGGTCGCCCTCCGGTTCGCCCAGGGCATCGCCGTCGGCGGCGAATGGGGCGGCGCGGTGCTGCTGTCGAGCGAGTACGGCAATCCGCGCAGGCGAGGATTCTGGTCGTCCGCAGCCCAGATCGGCCCGCCGGCCGGCAACCTGATGGCCAACGGCGCGTTGGCCGCTCTCACGTTCTTCCTCACCGAGGATCAGTTCGAGTCGTGGGGATGGCGCGTGGCGTTCCTGCTGTCGGCAGTCCTCGTCGGATTCGGTCTCTGGATCCGCCTGAAGCTCGAGGACACCCCGGTCTTCAAAGCCCTCCAGGAGAGCGGCGACCGTCCCGAAGCACCGATCACCGAGGTGTTCCGTGAGCAGTCACGTCCGCTGATCGCCGCGATCCTCTCCCGTATCGCCCCCGACGTCATGTACGCGCTGTTCACCGTCTTCTCCATCACCTACGGCGTGCAGAAACTCGGATTCGTCCGCAGCGAGGTCCTGACCGCCGTCCTGATCGGTTCGGCGTTCCAGCTGGTCACGATCCCGCTGGCCGGCGCCGTGTCGGACATCGTCAATCGTCGGCTGGTCTACGGGGTCGCCGCCATCGGCGGGGTGGCCTGGGTCGCTGTTTTCTTCATCCTCATCGGCGGCAGTTCGTTCGCCATGCTGGTCGTCGGCATCGTCGTCGGGCTGACGTTCCACTCGTTCATGTACGGGCCGCAAGCCGCATTCGTCACCGAACAGTTCTCGTTACGCCTGCGGTCGACGGGAAGTTCCCTGGCGTACACGATCGCCGGTGTCTTCGGCGGCGCGATCGCCCCACTGGTGTTCACGTTCCTTCTCGACCGGATCGACAGCTGGGTGCCCGTGTTCGTCTACATCATGGCGATGGGAGTGCTGACGATCGTCGGACTGATCCTGGGCCGCGGCCCGGACCCCGCCGAGGAAGAGGAGTACGTGCGCAAGAACCTCAGCCCCGCAGCAGAATCCGCATCGTGACATCCAGGTGTGCATCGATCTCCGCCGCGGCACGCGCCGGATCGCCCGACGCCAAGGCGTCGACGATCGCGCGGTGTTCGGTGCACACCTGGCGCTTGCGGTCGGGCGCCCCGAACAGGGCCGACAATCCTGCGCGCAACTGTCGTGCTCGCAGTCCCGCATACGTCCGGGACAGCAGCTCGCTCCCGGCCGAGTCGATGAGTTCCTGATGGAACGTGCCGTCCAGGTCGATGAAGGACCGGGCATGGTCCTCCGCTGCTCCCGTCGCCAGAGCTTCCTGCTGCTCCAACATGGACGTCATCGTCTCGATCGGGACGTTGCCGGCGGTGATCGCGCGCTCGGCGGCATGCCGTTCGAGAACGCCGCGAAGGTCCATCAGTTCGCCGATCTGCCGTCCGGACATCGGCGGCACGTACGCCCCGCGGCCCCGCACCATCTCGACCAGACCCTCGGATACCAACAGCAGCAACGCTTCTCGGACCGGAGTGCGCGACACTCCGATCTGCGACGCCAACTCGCCCTCGTTCAGGAACGTCCCCGTGAACGCCGGTTCGGACAGCACGCGGTCACGGAGATAGCCGTAGGCGCGTTCACGACCGGACTGCTCTTGCATACTGTGTGTATACCAGCTCTCCCGTTCCGCACGTCACCGTCAGGAGTCACGTATGAGAATCAGCCTCGCCCAGATCACCGCCTCCCGCGATCCGCAGGAAAACATCGACCTGGTCCGCTCCTCCGTCCGTGACGCCGTGGACGCGGGCGCCCGACTGTGCGTCCTTCCCGAAGCCACCATGCGCCGCTTCGGCGGCTCCATCGCAGATGTCGCCGAGCCCCTCGACGGCCCCTGGGCGACCGCGGTGCGCGGCATCGCCGACGACGCCGGCATCACCGTCGTCGCCGGAATGTTCACTCCTGCCGTCGGAGGCGACGAGCGGGTGCGCAACACGCTGCTGATCACCGGCGGTGGCGTCGACACCTCGTACGACAAGATCCACCTGTTCGACGCGTTCGGTTTCGCCGAATCCGACACCGTCGCACCGGGTTCCGATCCCGTCGTGGCGGACATCGACGGCGTGGGAGTCGGATTCGCCACGTGCTACGACATCCGTTTCCCCGGTTTGTTCCAGACGCTCGCCGACCGCGGAGCCCTGCTGACGGTGGTGCCGGCGTCCTGGGGCCGCGGGCCCGGCAAGGTCGACCAGTGGACGCTGCTCGCCCGCGCACGGGCGCTCGACTCCACCACGTTCATCGCTGCCTGCGGTCAGGCGGACCCGGCGGAATCAGGAATCGAGATCACCGGATCCGCACCCGTCGGCGTCGGCAACTCGATGGTGGTCTCCCCCACCGGACACGTGCTGGACCAGCTCAACTCGGCGCCCGGAATGCTTACGATCGACGTCGACACGGACGAGATCGGCGCGGTGCGTCGGAACCTGCCGGTGTTGGAGAACCGGAAGTTCTGACGCACCGCGCCGTCCGTGTGGTGCGGGAAACGACCGATCAGCGGCCGTCGATGCCCTCGTAGCCGCGCTCGGTGTAGCCGGTGTAGATCTGACGGGGCCGACCGATCTTGGCGTTCGGGTCCTGGTGCATCTCCTGCCAGTGCGCGATCCAGCCGGGCAGACGGCCGAGTGCGAACAACACGGTGAACATGCGCTCCGGGAAGCCCATGGCGCGGTAGATCAGGCCCGTGTAGAAGTCGACGTTCGGGTACAACTTGCGCTCGACGAAGTAGTCGTCGGACAGGGCGACCTCTTCGAGCTTCATCGCGATGTCGAGCAGCTCGTCGTTGGTGCCGAGCTTCTCGAGGATCGAGTGCGCCGTCTTGCGGACGATCGCTGCACGCGGGTCGTAGTTCTTGTAGACGCGGTGTCCGAAGCCCATGAGCTTGACACCGTCCTCCTTGTTCTTGACCCGCTTGAGGAAGTCGGCGCTGTCGCCGCCCTCGCTCTGGATGCGGTAGAGCATCTCGAGCACGGCCTGGTTGGCGCCGCCGTGCAGCGGGCCCCACAGTGCGTTGATACCGCCCGAGATGGACGTGAACAGGTTGGCGTTCGACGAGCCGACCAGGCGCACCGTCGAGGTCGAGCAGTTCTGCTCGTGGTCCGCATGCAGGATGAGCAGCATGTCGAGAGCCTTGATCATCTCCGGGTCGGCCTCGTACGGCTCGGCCGGGAAACCGAACGTCATGCGCAGGAAGTTCTCGACGTAGCTCTTCGAGTTGTCCGGGTACAGGAACGGCTGTCCGACCGACTTCTTGTAGGCGTAGGCCGCGATGGTCGGCAGCTTGGCCAGCAGACGAATCGTCGAGAGCTCGACCTGCTCGGGATCGTTCGGGTCCAGCGAGTCCTGGTAGTACGCCGACAGCGCGTTGACCGCGGACGACACGACGGGCATCGGGTGCGCGTTGCGCGGGAAGCCGTCGAAGAAGCGCTTGAGGTCCTCGTGCAGCAGAGTGTGCCGACGGATGCGGTCGGTGAAGTTCTCCAACTCGACCGAGGTGGGCAACTCCCCGTAGATCAGCAGGTAGCTGACCTCGATGAACGACGACTTCTCGGCAAGCTGGTCGATGGGGTATCCGCGGTAGCGCAGGATCCCCTCGGCACCGTCGATGTACGTGATCGCCGACTTGGTGGAGGCCGTGTTGACGAACCCGCCGTCGAGCGTGGTGTACCCGGTGTTCGCGAGCAGTTTGCCCAGCTCGATACCGTCGTTGCCCTCGGTCGCTTTCGCGATGGTCATATCGTGTTCGCCACCGGGATAGATCAGCTTGGCGGTAGCGGCGTTGTCGGCATTCTCAGCGGGCACGAATGGTCCCTCTCGAGCTCGGTGTAACGGAACTTGTGGTGTCTCGATAAAACTAGTCGTCGCCGACCTCGTCCGCCCAGGGAGGGTCCGCACCGGGGCGCGACACGGTGATGGCGGCTGCCCGCGCGGCGAACGACAGAGCCGCCGTCCACTGCTCGCCGGCCAGTCCACGCACGTCTCCGGACGACCGCACGCCCTGCTCCGTCAGGTGGTGCAGGATCGCGCCGTGCACCGTGTCACCTGCACCGATCGTGTCCGCAACATCGACGGAGACTCCCGGAACCGTCGTCTCGCCGTCCGCCGTGACGACGGACAGACCGTCACCACCCCGCGTGACGACGACGGCGGTGACTCCCGCGGCGAGCCAGTCGTCGACGGTCGATCCGCCTACACCCTCGCCCAACCACGCCGCGTCTTCGACCGAGACCTTGAGGATGTCGACGGACGGAAGCCACGACCGGAACCGGGTGCGGTACCCGTCGGCGTCGGTCATCGCCGCCGGACGGATGTTCGGATCGAGCATCGTCAGGACCCCGGCCTCGTGCACGCGGGCGAGGATCGACGCGTAGACACTCGCCCCCGGCTCGTACAGCAGGGACAGCGTGCCGAACGAGGCCGCGGTGATCGAATCGGGAATGTCGGCGGGCTCCTGGACGAGTCGGTCCGCGGTGCCGTCGGCATAGAAGGAGTACTCCGCGGCGCCGTTCGCGTCGAGCACCGTCAGGGCGAGCGTGGTGAGCTCCGGTCCACGCTGGAGATGATCGAGCCCGACGTTCGACGCCTCGAGCCACGCCACGAGGTCGCGGCCGAACGGGTCGCGGGAAATACGCGAGAGGAACTGCACGTCCGCGCCCAGCCGACCGAGCGCTACCGCGACGTTGAACGGGCCGCCGCCCAGCTTGGGTGTCAGGGTGGGCCCGCCACCGGCCCGGTCCGGCACCAGGTCCACGAGCGCCTCACCGCACACGAGGATGCTCATGCGCTGATCCCCCACTGTCCGGTCCACGTCTCGCCCGGCTGCAGAACGATCAGTCCCACACCGGAATTGAGCGCGTCGGGCGGGCACGTCATGGGTTCGATCGCGAGCGCCCGGCCGCGGTCCGGGTACGCCTGATCGTGGTCGGGGTCGGCCGTGAACACCTGCACCCACGGGAAGTTCGCATCGGTCCACAGCACGGTGGCCGCGCTGTCCGGCGGCGTCAGGTACTGCCGCGCGATGCCGTCCGCGTCGGGGACGAGGGCGCTGAACGGGGTGTCGAGCCAGACCCCTGACAGGCTCCGCGCCTCGGCGAAGTCGAGATCCGTGCCCTTGACGGGCACGGGGCCGCCGCTGGGCAGGTTGCGTTCCGAGTCGAGCGGCAAGCGCACACCCGCCGAGAGTCGCAGCGTGCACTCGTCGAGAGGAGCGTCGCCCGCGCGGACGAAGGAGTGGACGCCCATGCCGAACGGCGCCGCGCGATCCCCGATGTTCGTCGCCGTGTGAGTGACGGTCAATCCGTCGTCGCCGAGGCTGTGCCGAGCGGTCAGGCGGAGTGCGAACGGCCATCCCTGTTCGCCGCCGATGTCGATAGTGTGGGTGATCGACGAGTCGGACCGCTCGGCGACGTCCCATTCGCGCCGACGGACCAGTCCGTGGCTCGCGTTGTTCCTGGCAGGCTCGGTGATCTCGAGCTGATGCGTCTCGCCGTCGAAGGTGAAGCGGCCGTCGCGGGTGCGGTTCGGCCATGGTGCGAGAACCAGCCCCGCCGACAACGGGGGTTTGACGCCCGCCTCCCACGTCTCGGTGAGTCGCCGGCCGGCGTGCTCGAGGGCACGCAGACCCGCACCGGTGGCGGCGACGTCGGCGCGGTACGCACCGTGGCGCAGAGAGTGGGACAGGGCGGATGGCGCGTCGTCGACCATGTCAGCACGCTACCGCCCCGGTATGTCGCGTCGTTCTCTGTACGGTGGATCGGGTGTCCACAGTCGCCGTCGCCACCGAACCGGTGGCACCCCGCCGCTGGGTCGACAGGACCCTCGTCGACATCGTCGTGGTCGTCGCGGCCCTGGTGGTCTTCAACCTGACCGCGCACTTCGCGCCGACCCCCATCGCGGTCGCCGCGGTGCCGGTCGGCGCCCTGCTGCTGCTCGCCTTCGCCCGTGCGCGCGGCCTCCAGTGGAGCGACCTGGGTCTGAGCAACGTCGGACGCGGAGCCCGTCACGGCGCCGCCGCGGCGGGCATCACGCTTCTCGTCGTCGCCATCGCCGCGTCGATACCGCTGACGCAGAGCGCCTTCCTCAACGAGCGGTACGGCGTCAACGTCGGCGCCACGCTGTTTGCGGCCCTGGTCATCATTCCGCTCCAGACAGTCGTTCCCGAGGAGCTCGCGTTCCGCGGCGTCCTGCACGCGAAATTGTCGCGGCGCTTCGGCATTCGTGCGGTCGCCGTCATCGGTTCGCTGCTCTTCGGCCTGTGGCACGTGGCGTCGTCACTCGGCCTGACGGTGGGCAACGACGGCTTCTCCGCCGTGCTGGGAACCGGCCTCTTCGGTCAGATCATCGGCGTGTGCGGCGCCGTCGCCGGGACCACCCTGGCCGGCTTCGTCTTCACCTGGCTACGCCATCGTGGCGGCAGCATCATCGCCCCCATCGGGCTGCACTGGGCGCTCAACGGCGCCGGCGCGCTGGCCGCACTCGCGGTGTGGCACCTCACCTTTCACTGAGACCGAGCGACGCCGCCAGATCCCGCACGATGTCGGCGTAGAACGCGCCGGTGTCCTCGGTGACGCCGACCAGGTGGCCGAAGCGCTCGAACGACACGGCGCCGAACACGGTGATCCACGCGGACAAGGTGCGGGCCACCAGGTCGTCCGTCATCACGCCACTCACGTCCTCCCCGCGGGTCTCGCGGAAGTGCTGCACGACGAAGTCGCGCGCCGGCGAATAGAGGCCGGGCTCGATGGTCGTCGGCGGCTCCGATCGGTAGGCATCGACGACGATGCTCACCATCACGAGGGTGGGCCGGGTGGCGGGAACCACCGTCGTGCGGGGAGCGCGGTAGCCGGGCACGGGCGAGCCGTACAGCAGCGCGTACTCGTGGGGGTGCGCCGCGGACCAGGACCGCAATGCGTCACACACAGCCACCCAGCGGTCGAGAGGCTTCCCACCCCGCGGATCCGCGTCTTCGAGAGCGGCGCCGACCTCGTCATAGCACTGCACGATCAACGCGGTGAGCAGGTCGTCCCGGCTCGCCACGTAGCGGTAGACGGCCGAGGACACCATGCCGATCTCCCGCGCCACCGCCCGCAGCGACAGCGACGCGGGACCGACCTCGGCGAGCTGTGTCCGTGCGGCGCTCAGGATCGCGGCCATCGTCTCCGTGCGTGCGGTTTCGCGGGGCGTGGGCATGCCTTCACAGTAACCGAGAGCACCGCTCTTGACTTTCGAGAGCGGTGCTCTCATAGTTATGGAGAGAGCGGTGCTCTCCACTACGGAAGGTGTTTCCCATGTCCGATCGTCACGTCGTCGTCGGGGCCGGCCCCGTCGGTACCCATGTCGCCCGCCTCCTCGCCGACCGCGGCTCCGAGGTCGTCCTCGTCTCCCGCCGCGGCACCGCCGTCCCGGGTGTCACAGCCGCCGCCGCGGATGCTTCCGACGCCGACGCTCTCAGCGCGCTCACCGAAGGCGCCCGTGCGCTGTACAACTGCGCGAACCCCAGCGACTACACACAGTGGCATCAGGTGTGGCCGCCGCTGGCCCGGTCGCTGCGCACCGCCGCCGAACGGACAGGCGCCGTCCTGGCGGTCACCGGCACGCTGTACCCGTACGGGCCCGTCGCCGACGGTGTCATGCGCGAGGGAATGCCCGACGCCGCCACCGACCACAAGGGAATGCTGCGGGCCCAGATGTGGCGCGACCTCGCCGACGCGCACCGCGCCGGAACTCTGCGGGCAGTCGAGGTACGCGGTTCGGACTACATGGGAACGGGAGTGGGCGCGAACGGCCACGTCACGCGCCTCCTCCCCGCTGCACTGGACGGCAAGGCCGTCTGGGCGATCGATGCAGCCGACGTGCCGCACTCGTTCACCGACGTCCTCGACGAGGCGCGAGCGCTGATCGCCGCCGTCGACACCCCCGAATCGTGGGGACAGGTGTGGCACGCGCCGACCAATCCCGCTGTGACACTGCGACAAGCGATCACCGACACACTCGGGGCCGTGGGCAGACCCCCGGTGCCCGTACGCGTCGTACCCCGGCTGATCACGCGGGCTGCGGGTCTCGCCGTGCCGATGCTGCGGGAGCTGAACCAGCTGTCCTACCAGCGCACCGCGCCCTACGTCCTCGAGTCGACGCGGTCACAGCAGATGCTGGGTATCGAGCCCACGCCCTGGGCGGAGGTGTGCCGCCGCACCGCTCAGGTCTGAGCGGTGACGCGGTATTTCACGAACGCCGGGATCGCGAGGGCTGCGATCATCACCCCGACGATCACCAGCACACCCCCTCCGGCCGCCGCCGCGGCAGTGCCCACCATGAAGGCGGCCGCACCGTGCAGGACGTCGCCGACTCGTGGACCGCCCGCGACCACGACGATGAAGACGCCCTGCAACCTGCCCCGCATGTCGTCGGTGGCGACGGATTGCAGCATCGAGCTCCGGAACGCGGCGGAAATCATGTCGGCGCCGCCGCCGATCGCCAGGAAGCCCAACGCCATGTACAGCGCCCACCCCCGCTGGCCGACGGTCGCGAGCGCCACGGAGATACCGAACCCGATCATCGCGCCGCCCCACACCACGATGCACGCGATCACGGCGACACCCTGACGCCGCACCCGCGGCAACCAGCCCGAGAACACGCCTCCCAGCACCGCACCCGCCGACAGCGACGCGAACAGCAGACCGAGGACGAGTCCACCCTCGGCCGGGTCGCCGAACGTTTCGGTGGCCACCTCAGGGAACAGGGCCCGCGGCATTCCGAACACCATCGCGATGATGTCGACGACGAACGAGGCCAGCAACACCTTCTGCGTCGCCAGGTAGGCGAACCCTTGGAAGACCTCGCGCAGACCCGCGCGTCGGGACTCCCCCGTCGGTGGAATCTTCGGCAGTCGCGCGACTGCCCACAGCGTGACCGACAGCGCGATGGTGTCGAGCAGATACAGCGTCGGCAGACCGAAAGCGGGAATCAATGCGCCGGCGAGCATGGGCCCCGCGATGGCACCGAAATTGAACACCGTCATGTTCAGCGAATTCGCAGCGGGCAACTGCCGCAGCGGAATCAGGCGCGGAATGATGGCGCTGCGCGTCGGCTGATTCACCGCGAAGAAGCCCTGCTGCACGGCGAGCAACACCAACACGATCCACACATTGTTCAGCCCCAGGTGCGCCTGCAGCCACAGCATGAACGACGTCGCGCCGATCCCCACCGTGGTGATCATCAGCAGGGTGCGCCGGTCCATCACGTCGGCCAACGCCCCGCCCCACAGCCCGAACACGACGAGAGGAACCAACGCGAAAGCACCCGCGAGTCCTACGTACGCCGAGCTCGACGTGATCTGGAAGATCTGTTGCGGCACAGCGACGACCGAGAGCTGGGCGCCGATGACCGTGACGACGCCCGACGCCCACAGGCGTCGATAATCGGGGTTCTGGAGAGGAGTGGTGTCGGCGAGGAGTTTCACGGTTGCAGACGTTCGACGCCGGACGCCGTGACCACCAGCCTGTTGTGCAGACGGTTGTTCCGGCCCTGCCAGAACTCGACGGACTCGGGTGCGATGCGGAGGCCGCCCCAGTTCGGAGGAACCGGCACGTCCTGGTTCTCGAACCTGTCCGTCACGTCGGCAAGTTGCCGTTCCAGATCCTGGCGCGATCCGATCGGGCTGGACTGCTGCGACGCCCACGCACCGAGCTGCGACCCCCGCGGCCGGGTGGCCCAGTAGGCAGCCGTCTCGTCGGCGCTCACTCGCGTGACCGGTCCGCGCACCGTGAGTTGACGCTGGATACCGATCCACGGGAATGTCGCGGACGCGAACGGTGTCGCCGCCAGATGCTGGGCTTTCGCCGAGCCGTAGTTGGTGAAGAAGACGACGCCGTCGGTCGAGATCTCCTTGCAGAGCACCGTTCGAGTGGCCGGTCGCCCCTGCGCGTCGACGGTGCCGAGCGTGATGGCATTCGGTTCCGGCAGACGCGCGTCGATCGCCTGCTGCAACCACGCGCGGGCGAGCGCGAGCCAGCCGCCGGCGAGGTCGCTCTCCTCGAGATCGTCGTCCCCGCCATACGCCACCCGCATATCCGCCAGGTCGATGTTCTCGGTCACCGCGCAGACGCTACTCCCGAGTTTTCCGGGTGCCACCCGTACCCACTATGGTGCGATGACATGCCGGTCCGGCCATGGACGAGGACCGCGCGGACACAGGGAACGAGGGATCAGATGGCCCAGAACACCGTCGTACCGGAGGGCTTCGTCGCCGGGCTCGAAGGGGTTGTCGCGTTCACCACCGACATCGCCGAACCCGACAAGGACGGCGGCGCCCTGCGCTACCGCGGCGTCGACATCGAAGACCTCGTCGGCAAGGGCGTCACCTTCGGCAACGTGTGGGCGCTGCTCGTCGACGGACGCTTCGGTCCCGGTCTACCCCCGGCCGAGCCGTTCCCTCTCCCCATCCACACCGGCGACGTCCGCGTCGACGTACAGGCCGGACTCGCGATGCTCGCCCCCATCTGGGGCTACGAGCCGCTTCTCGACATCGACGACGACACCGCCCGCGAACACCTCGCACGCGCCTCCGTGATGGCACTGTCCTACGTCGCCCAGTCCGCGCGAGGGATCTACCAACCGGCCGTCCCCCAGGCGCGGATCGACCAGTGCTCCACTGTCACAGAACGATTCATGACCCGGTGGAAGGGCGACCCGGACCCGGCCCACACCGAGGCCATCGACGCCTACTGGGTCTCCGCCGCCGAACACGGCATGAACGCCTCCACCTTCACCGCCCGCGTCATCGCCTCCACCGGCGCCGACGTCGCCGCAGCCCTCTCCGGAGCCATCGGCGCCATGTCCGGCCCCCTGCATGGCGGCGCCCCCGCCCGCGTCCTCCCCATGATCGAGGCGGTCGAGAAGTCCGGCGACGCACGGGCACTGGTCAAGGGCATCCTCGACCGGAAAGAAAAGCTCATGGGCTTCGGGCACCGCGTCTACCGCGCCGAGGACCCCCGCGCCCGCGTCCTTCGCGCCACCGCCCAGCGCCTGAACGCACCGCGCTTCGAGGTCGCCGCCGCCCTCGAACAGGCCGCACTGACCGAGCTCCGCGAACGCCGCCCCGACCGCGCCATCGAGACCAACGTCGAATTCTGGGCCGCCGTCATCCTCGACTTCGCCGAAGTACCCGCGCACATGATGCCCGCCATGTTCACCTGCGGCCGCACCGCCGGCTGGTGCGCCCACATCCTCGAACAGAAGCGCCTCGGCAAGCTCGTGCGCCCCGCCGCCATCTACACCGGCCCCGACCCCCGCTCCCCCGAGAGCGTGGAGGGGTGGAACACGATCGCGTGAGGTAGGTGGGGGTCGGTGGCGCACCCCGATTCGTCTGGCGCACCCCCTATCGGGAGTGCGCCACGCGAACGGCGGTGCATCAACGACGACCAGTACACGGCGTGGGCATCGTCGCCGCAATGTCGAAGGCCCGGCGCAGCCGACGCCCGACGACGTCAGGCGTCGCCAACTCGGACCACACCCAGCGCACCACCATCCACCCGTACGACCGGAACTCGTCTTCCCGTCGCTTCTCGGCGAAGGCGACCCGACTCGGACTGCTCCCCTTCGGCACCAGGGACGAGTACTTCACGAAGCCGTCGAACTCCCCGATCACTCCCTGCCGGTCGAACAGGAAGTCCGGACGTCCGATGAGCCGCCCCGCGGGATCGAGCACCGAGATCTGCAATTCCGGAGCAGGCATGCCGAGGGCTCTCAGCATCACCCGACTCCTGGATTCGCCGATACTCTCGCTCCGTGGGTCGAGGAAGTCGACGACCCGGCGCGCGGAGGTCCCACCACGGGTAGGAGCCGAGTCCAGGCACGCTCGGATCGCGTCGATAGTCGTCGACCCCGAGTTCAGCGCGGAGTCCCCCACGCAGACCGCCGCCTCGAAGTCGAGAGTGCGGCTGAGGTCGGCGATGGTTCGAGCGGCGCTCGTCACCTGGAGACCGTCGACCGACACCACGTCGTCGGCTGGGAGCGGCCCGACGTGCACATGCCTCCGCGTGGTGATCCTGCCGCCCGTCGCACGATCGACGGTCACGTGCACCAACGTCAGATCGGGTTCCCACAAGGAGAAGCCGTGCACGAGAGCAGCCGACTGGTGGCTGACGACACCGGCCGACACCGAGGCTGCACGAACACTGTGCAGATGTTTGACGTCGGCAGACGAGCCCTCGAGAACAGAGCGCGCGACGTCCACGCCCGGGCGCACCGTCGACAGGACGCCGCGTGCAACAGCACGCCGGATCTGGTTGTCGGTCATTCCGCACGCGAGCAACCGGGCACGCGTCCATGTCTCCTCGCCGAAATTCACCCGTCGAGCGTGATCGGTGAACCCGGCACGGTCCACGACCACGTCGAGCCCGGGGACGGCGCTCCACAGTTCGCGTGATGCTCTTGACATCGGGGGTGCACGTGACCGAACGGGGTGCACGACCCTCCTCACCGCTGCACTACCCTGATCACGCCGGTAACGCCCACACGAAACTAAGGACGCGAACCCCGTATGGCCGAGAACCTGACCATTCCTTCCGACCTCAAGCCCGGTGACGGACGCTTCGGGTGCGGTCCGTCGAAGGTTCGGCCCGAGCAGCTGCAGTCCCTGGTGGACGTGGGTGCCTCGGTGTTCGGCACCAGCCATCGCCAGAAGCCGGTCAAGGACGTGGTGGGACGGGTGCGCGACGGGTTGCGCGAGCTGTTCACCATTCCCGACGGCTACGAGGTCGTGCTGGGCAACGGTGGCACCACCGCGTTCTGGGATGCCGCGGCGTTCGGCCTGATCAAGGAGAAGTCGCTGCACCTCACCAACGGTGAGTTCAGCTCGAAGTTCGCGTCGGTGGCCAAGGCGAACCCGTTCATCGGTGACCCGATCGTCGTCTCCGCGGAGCCGGGCAGCGCCCCGGAGCCCACGTCGGATCCGTCGGTGGACCTGATCGGGTGGGCTCACAACGAGACCTCGACGGGTGTCGCCATTCCCGTGTCGCGCCCGGCGGGCTCGGAAAACGCCCTCATCGCGATCGACGCGACCTCGGGCGCCGGCGGACTGCCCGTGAACGTGGCGGATTCGGATGTCTACTACTTCGCTCCGCAGAAGAACTTCGCTGCGGACGGCGGCCTGTGGGTGGCGCTGATGAGCCCCGCTGCCCTGGCCCGTGTCGACGAGATCGCGGCGAGCAAGCGTTGGGTTCCCGACTTCCTGTCGCTGCCCATCGCGATCGACAACAGCAGCAAGAACCAGACGTACAACACCCCCGCGGTGGCGACGCTCCTGCTGTTCGCGGATCAGATCGAGTGGCTGAACGGCAAGGGTGGTCTGGACTGGGCGACCTCACGGACCGCCGACTCGTCGTCTCGTCTGTACGACTGGGCCGAGAAGTCGGAGTTCGCGACGCCGTTCGTCACCGATCCGAAGCACCGCTCGCAGGTGGTCGGCACCATCGACTTCGATGAGAAGGTCGACGCTGCGGCCGTCGCGAAGACGTTGCGCGCCAACGGCATCGTCGACACCGAGCCGTACCGCAAGCTCGGCCGCAACCAGCTGCGCGTCGGCATGTTCCCCGCCGTGGAGCCCGACGACGTCACGGCCCTGACGGCATGCATCGACCATGTGGTCGAGCACCTCGCCTGACCCGCACTGCGTGTCCCCCCGGCTGCTGCACTGTGGTGCATTACAGTCGGGGGAGGCACCGAAGCCGGCCTCGCGCTCGATCTTCGAGCACCCGGGAGCCGGAGCCCTTCGCGACGCAAAGGAGTGATCGTGCGAGAGATCCACGTGATCGGCCTGGCGTCCGACGGTAAGAACATCGTCTGTGCCGATTCCTCCGGCGAGAAGTTCCGTCTGCCGGCCGACGAGAAGTTGCGTGCCGCCGCTCGAGGCGACGTCGCGCGACTCGGACAGATCGAGATCGAGATGGACTCTCTGATGCGACCGCGCGAAATCCAGGCGCGTATCCGATCCGGCGCCTCCATCGAGCAGGTGGCCAAGGAGTCGGGAATGCCGGCGAGCAAGGTGGAGCGCTACGCCCACCCCGTGTTGCTGGAGCGTTCCCGCGCTGCCGAACTGGCGCAGCAGGGCCACCCCCTGCGTGCCGACGGTCCCGCCGTCCTGACGCTCGTGGAGATCGTGGGCCTGGCGTTCCGCGGCCGCGGCCATTCGATGGACCTCGCCGAGTGGGATGCCTGGCGCGACGAGGACAACCACTGGATCGCTCAGCTGACCTGGCCTGCGGGTCGCACGACGAACACCGCGCACTGGCGTTTCCAGCCGGATGCGCACGGTGGCAGCGTCACTCCGCTGGACGATGCGGCGTCGGAACTGATCGACCCGGACTTCGGTCGGCAGCTGCGCGGCCTCGCTCCCGTCGCGGTCGCGGCGGATCAGGACGCGCCGTCGCAGCAGACTCTGGACGACTACTACGGCGTCGAGTCCGACAACGAGCAGCCCGCGGCCGAGGCCCCGGAGACGCCGACCGACGAGGCACCGACCGACACCGAGACCGTCCAGCCGAAGCCCGCACCGTCGCATCCCAGCACGAAGGACAAACGGGGTAAGCCCGCCATGCCGTCGTGGGAGGATGTCTTGCTGGGAGTTCGCAGCAACGGCCGATAGGGCAGTTCGACCACGACAGTGACCGTCTGGAACCGGACGACGAGAGAGGGGCGCCCGGTGGGGGTGGGTACAGCAGCGTTGTGGTTCGTCGATGCACCGGATCCGGTGGCCGTGTTGCGGTCCGGAGTCCAGTCCGATGTCGACGCCGCGTCGGCTCTCGCCAGAAAGCTCCACCCCGGTCTGGAACCGACCCTTGTCGGCATGGCTCCGCTGACGGCCTTCGCCGTCGCCGCCGAACCCGACCGTGTGCTGATCGGCTGCTACCCCGGAATCACCGTCGTCTGTGCGTCCGAGCCCGCGGCGGTCCGGCCGTCGACACTCGGGGAGAACTGGACGACGCTGGTAGCCGCGAAGCACACCCTCCTGGTCGCGTCCGAACGTGAACATGCGTGGGGTGCGTTCGCGGAGTGGGACTCCGGGAACCTGAAGCGCTCGTTCAGCGCCGGCCCGACCTACATCCACGAGGACGAGGGTCTGCCCTTCCCGTGGGAGCGGCCGTTCTGGTCGGGCGAGCATCCGCTGCAGTTCGACGGGGAGAACTATCCCGATCCGCAGGCACTGCCGTTCCACCCACAGGAATTCGCCGACGCCGCGAGTGCCCACTGGCTGGGCGTGCGCATGATCGGCGGCGCACGGGACGGCGACACCGATCCGGCGTCGGTTCTGTTGTGCGACTTCTCGATGCGTGATCCGAACGCGGCTCCCCCTCCCGACTCACGGCCGCCCGTCGAGACGGACCGCCCGGACGAGTCGAAGAAGAAGCGCGGTCTTTTCCGACGCCGTCAGTGACTCGACCCCAGGCGCACACGCTCGTAGAACGCCATGGCTGCCGCGGTGGCCACGTTCAGCGAGTCCGTTCCCGGCGCCATGGGTATGCGCGCCCGAACGTCGGTGGCGCGCATGGCATGTTCCGTCAAACCCGGACCCTCGGCGCCCAGCAGCAGCGCCACCTTCTCACCCGTCATCGCGTCGGCGAGCGGTGTGGCTGACGGGTTCGGCGTCAAGGACACCAGCTGGAACCCGTTGTCGCGCAGCACCGACAGCCCGCGAGGCCAGTCGGGGACGGTAGCGAAGGGGACCCGCAGGACGTGGCCCATCGACACGCGCACCGAGCGTCGGTACAGCGGGTCGGCGCACGCTCCCCCGAACAACACCGCGTCCGCGCCCAACCCGGCGGCATTGCGGAACATCGATCCCAGGTTCTCGTGGTCGTTGACGCCCTCCAGGATGGCGACGGTGCGGGCGCCGGCCACGACGTCCGCGAGGTCGAGAGGCGGAGGTCGGTGCGCTGCCGCGAGCACACCTCGGTTGAGGTGGAACCCGATGACCTCGGCCATCACCTCGGCGCTCGCGCGGTAGAAGGGCACGTCGACGTCCACCAGGTCGTCGGCGAGCTCGCCGAGCCGTCGGTCCACCCCGAGGAATGCGTGCGGTTCGAACCGTGAGGTGACGAGGCGCTGCACCACCAGCACGCCCTCGGCGATGACCAGACCCTTGCCCTCCGGCAGGTCGGGGCGGCGATCCGAGGAGTTCAAGTCCCGGAAATCGTCGAGTCGGGAATCTTCGGGGTCGGTGATGTCGACGACGTGTACCACCGGTCCATCATCGCAGGGTCGGGCATCTCGTCGGCACGGACGGTACGGCCCGATAAGCTGACCAGCGATGACTACCGACGACACGATCACCATCCGCACCGCCACCGAGGACGACTGGGACGCCATCGCCCTCCTGGATGCTCATGCGTTCGGCGAGCACCAGAACAGCGACGACATGGCCGAGACGAAGCTGCTGACGGCATCGTCGGAGATCTACCTCGCGTGCGACGGGGATCTTCCCGTCGGGGTCACCATGCATTTCCCGATGGATGTGACGGTGCCCGGCGGCGCGACTCTGCCGGCCACGGGTGTGTCCTGGGTGTCGGTCGCTCCGACCCATCGCCGACGCGGGATCCTCCGCCGCATGTTCACCGCTCAGCACGAGCGCTTCGAGGCCGCCGGCAAGCCGCTGTCCGTCCTCACGGCGAGCGAAGCGACCATCTACGAGCGATTCGGGTACGGAGCAGCGACGCAGGGCGTCGACTACACGATCGACCGCCGCTTCACGGCCTTCCGCAAGGAGTTGCCGCCGCCGCGGGGTGCGCGCCTGGTCACGTCGGAGGAGGCCCGCACCCTGCTTCCCGATATCTACAGTCGCTGGCAGCGTCAG
>NZ_JXQS01000040.1:0-24547 GCF_000834565.1 Rhodococcus sp. MEB064 | reverse complement strand
ATCTCGGTGGTGGCCGACGCGACGAGCAGCTGCTCGGTGACGATGCGGCCGAGCAGTTCGCGGATGGCGGTCGAGCCGAGACCGTGGCGCGACAGGCTCATCACCTGCGTGTGGTGCATGGCGAAGATCATGGCGGTCGATGCGCACTCGCCGCCGAGTGCGCGCGACACCGTCGCGAGCTCGCTCAGCGTGTAGCCGCCACCGCCCAGAGACGTGGGGATGGACGCGGACAGCAGGCCACCGGCGCGGAGCGCGTCGACGGACTCGGTCGGGAAGCGTGCCTCGCGGTCGATGGAATCGGCGTGCGTTCGCACGACGGCCAGGACGTCCTCGAGAGAGAGATACGTGGGGGCGGCATCGGCGAACACGCCGGGCGTGAAGTCCTCGAGTGTCGTCACGGCGATCAGGCCAGCTCTGCGACAGCGTCGGCGATGGCCGACACGCTGGCGAACGTGGACTTCTGGAGCAGGCGATCGGGGAACTCGACGTCGAACTCGTCTTCGAGGGCGATCATCACGTTCACACTGGCGTGCGAGGTGAGACCCGCGTCGTAGAGGTCGTCCTGGTTGCCCACGGACGTGATGGCGATCGGAAGTTTGCCGTACTTACTCAGAACTTCACGGATGCGATCGATGTCCTCGACGGTCAGTGTGTTCATTTCGATGTTCCTCACATGTGTCGATGTGCCCCGCGCCTGTGGTGAACAGACGCGCAGGTTCCCGAACCCAGTGAAAACAATACACCAGAATGTTTTTGTGACAAATACATACCGCGAGACACCGCGAGTGCGACGAATCAGCGAGCCGAGTGTCGCCCCATCGCAGGAGCCCTGCCACGTGGTGGCCGCGCCAACATCACCGCGATCGCCGTGGTCAGAGGTACCGACAGCGCGAGTGCCGTGCCGCCGACGCAGGAGCGCACGATCTCGATGGCCACCGCGTCCCCGGTGAGCACGTTGCTGATCGAGCGCCCCGCGACGCTGAACAGCAGAAGCAGCGGCAGAGCGCCGCCGGCGTAGGCGAGGACCAGGGTGTAGACGGTGCTGGCGATGTGGTCGCGTCCCACCCGCATCGCGGAGGTGAAGATCGACCGCCGGGACGCGCCCGGATCGAGCTCGGCGAGCTCGAACGCGGCGGACGCCTGGGTGATGGTGACGTCGTTCAGCACACCCAGTGAGCCGATGATGAAGCCGGCCAACAGGAGCCCGGTGATGCTCACGTGGTCCAGGTACGCCTGGACGTCGGTGTTCTGTTCCTCCGACAGTCCGGTCACCTTGGTCAGCCGGATCGCGGCCTCGGACAGTCCAGCGGCCACGCCCATGGACACGACGGTGCCCAGCAGTGCCGAGCTGGTGCGCAGGTTCAGGCCGTGCGCGAGATAGAGGACGCCGTAGAGGATGACGGTGCCGCCCACGACGGCCACCAGGATGGCGGACTTGCCGTCGAGGATCGCGGGGAGCACGAACGTCACCAGGACACCGAGCGCGAGGCCGAGGCCCAGCAACGCGCGGAGACCTCTCCAGCGGGCGACGACGCAGATCACGACGGCGAAGATGGCCACCACCAGCAGCAACGGTGTGGTCCGCGAGTAGTCGTCGAATCCGTAGATCGCGGTGCCGCTGTCGTCGGTGCCGCGGACCAGGCGGATCTCCTCACCGACCCGCAGGTCGGGGGTGCCCGGCCCGGGCGTCACCTCCAGAAGTGTCCTGGTGCCCTCGTTCACGCCGGTATCGATGGAGACGATGCTGCGATTGCAGTCGAAGCCGGACACGGTCGGGGGAGTCGGCGATCCGGTGAAGACGCGTCCGCTCGAGGAGCTGCCGCACGGTCCGATGTCCTGGGAGACCACGGTGCCGTACTCCGTGGCGACGACGCCGCCGGCAGCGCTCTGGAACGGGGCGGGCACCTCGACGGTGCGGTCACTCGGCCACAGCAGCACCACGCCGATGGCGGCCGCGATACCGACGACGACGAGGATTCCGACGACCAGACGCGCAGCGACCTTGCCGATCGGTGCGGGAGCGGAACTGTGTCCGTGGCCGTGACTCACGTGGCCACCCTAGTTGCCGGGGCGAGGTGAGAGCGCCTCGACGAAAGCGGGTGGCGGGGAAGCAGGGGGGGTGTCCCCCGCCACCGACCGAGCGGCCCACCGGGGGGGTGGGGGGCCGATCGGCGCTTTCGGAACCCCGAAGGGCTCATGTACGAACATACCCGCCCGGGGGCGCTGAGATGGTCACGGGGTTGCAAATAGAGTCCGAAAAGTTGTGTGCCGTCACACATCGTGGTGTATGACACTGCGGGTCACACTATCGGCGGGCCTGATATCGCCGCGGCGCTCCCGCTGACGTTCCGGGTTCTCGTAGGCGTTGCAGCATCCGCGGGAACCGGAAACGTCCGCGGGAACCGGAAACGTCCGCGGGAACCGGGCCTACACCTCCACCGCGGCGATCTCCGCCCGCAACTGCCGCCTCAATTCCGTGTTCGCATACGACGCGTCGACCCCCGCGAGGGCGAGCGATCGCAACCCCTCGGTGTCCACGCCCATCGAATGCGCCGCCAGGTACTCGCCTGTCAGATCGGTGCCGAACATCGACGGGTCGTCACTGTTGAGAGTCACGACGAGGCCGGCGTCGATCATGGCCGGCAGCGGGTGCACGTCCAGCGACTCGACCACTCGGGTGCGGATGTTGGAGGTGGGGGAGACGTCGAGCGGAATCCGGTGCTCGACCAGATGCGCCACCAACCTCTCGTCCTGCATCGCGGCGATGCCGTGGCCGATACGTGCCGCACCCAGATCGTTCAGCGCAGACCACATGTGGCCGGGTCCGCCGGTCTCGCCCGCGTGGGGCAACGACGTCAGGCCCGCGGACCGCGCCCGGGCGAACACGTCGGCGAACTCGCCGCGGGGCACCTCGATGCCGCCGATGCCGAACCCGACGATCGACTCGGTCCGGTGGGCGAGCACCGCGTCGAGCGTCCGCTCCGCGGCATCGACGCCGAAGTCGCCGGGGAAGTCGGGGATCCACGCCGCGACGATGCCGCTGTCGGCCTCCGCGCGGCGGCGACCCTCCTCGATGCCCTCGAAGACCACGGCGGCGTCGACTCCGCGCATGAGGTGGCCGAACAGGCTCACGTGCATCTCGGTGTACCGCACGTTGTGCGCCGCGAGTGCCGTCAGGCTGTCGTATGCGAGGCGGGCGAAGTCCTCGGGATCACGCAGCACGCCGATCGACGTCAGATACACCTCGATGAAATGCGCGAAGTCCCGGAACTCGAACCACCCCCGCAGCGCGTCCTCGGTACGGGGGATCGCCTCGACGTCGTGCTTGTCGGCCAACGCCTTCAGCGTGCTCGGCCACATCGATCCCTCGAGGTGGACGTGCAACTCGACCTTCGGCAGCGCCTCGACGAACGCCCTGACGGTCACTGCCGGTACGACGACAGGAAGTTGCCGAACCGCTCGATTGCCGTGCGCAGATCGCGGGCCCACGGCAGCGTGACGATGCGCAGATGGTCGTGGTCGGGCCAGTTGAAGCCCGTGCCCTGCACCACCAGGATCTTCTCTTGCAGCAGCAGGTCCTGGACCAGCTTCTCGTCACTGTGGATCTCGTGGACCTCGGGGTCCAGGCGTGGGAACGCGTACAGCGCCCCGCGTGGCTTCACGCAGCTGACACCGGGAATCGCGTTGAGACCGTTCCACGCCACATCGCGCTGCTCGAGCAGACGACCGCCGGGCAAAATGAGGTCGTTGATGCTCTGGTGTCCGCCGAGTGCGACCTGAATGGCATGCTGCGCAGGCACATTCGGGCACAGGCGTGTCGACGCCAGCAGGTTGATGCCCTCGAGGAATCCGGCGGCGTGGTCCTTCGGCCCGGTGATGGCGAGCCATCCGGCGCGGTACCCGGCCACACGGTAGGCCTTGGACAGGCCGTTGAAGGTCAGGCACAGCAGGTCGGGAGCCATCGTCGCCATCGAGACGTGCTGCGCGCCGTCGTAGAGGATCTTGTCGTAGATCTCGTCGGCCAGCAGCAGCAGACTGTGCTTGCGCGCCAGCGCGGCGATGCCGCGGAGCACCTCTTTCGAATACACCGCGCCCGTCGGGTTGTTCGGGTTGATCACCAGCAGCGCCTTGGTGCGGTCGGTGATCTTCGATTCGATGTCGGCGAGGTCGGGGTTCCAGTCGTTCTCCTCGTCGCAGCGGTAGTGCACCGCCTTGCCGCCGGAGAGCGTGGTCATCGCCGTCCACAGGGGGTAGTCGGGCGCCGGGATCAGCACCTCGTCGCCGTCGTCGAGCAGCGCCTGCATCGTCATCGTGATCAGCTCGGACACGCCGTTGCCGAGGTAGATGTCGTCGACATCGAGGAACGGGAAGCCGTCGACCAGCTCGTACCGGGTGGCGATGGCGCGCCTCGCCGACATGATGCCCTTGGACTCGGAGTAGCCCTGCGCCGTGGGAAGCGCGGCGATCATGTCGCGCACGATCACGTCGGGAGCTTCGAAGCCGAACGGCGCCGGGTTGCCGATGTTGAGCTTCAGAATGCGGTGGCCCTCGGCCTCGAGGCGCGCGGCGTGGGCGTGGACCGGCCCACGGATCTCGTAGAGAACGTTCTGCAGCTTGACGGACTGCTCGAGACGCCGGTGCACGCGAGGAGGAGACGCTTCTGATGTGCTCACGTCTGCCATCGTCTCACTGCGCGGCGGATCCAGTGGTCTGCCCCCGAGCAGTCCACTGGATCCTGGCGGTCTTTCTCAGGTGTCCTTCGACGCTTCCACGACGTCGGCGAGCCGCTCGGCGTCGTCTCGCGCCTCGTCCGCGGACTCCAACTTCTCCGTCGCGTCCTCGATCTCGTCGGTGCGCGGGGCCTTCGCCTCTTCTTCGCGACGCTCGACCTCGGACAGCTTCGCCTGGCGCTCGGCTTCGGCGGCGGAGATGCGCTTGTCGGCGATGTCGTCGGCGCGCGACTTGCGATCTTCGAGGCGTGCGGTCGCCTGCTTGCCGGCCAGCACCTTCGCGTCGATCTCGGTCTCGGCCGCGTCGTCGATCTTCTCCTCGGCGGTGCTGCGTGCCTTCTTCGCACGTGCCGACGCCTCGTCGACCTTGCGCTGCGATTCCCTCGTGGCCTCGGCGCGCTTCTCACGGGCCTGGGCCTCGAGACGCGCGGCCTTCTCCAGATCGGCTGCCGCGCTGCGCATCTTCTGTCCGCGCTGGGCCAATTCCTCGTCACCGAGGAGTGCGCCGACCGTTCCGTCGACACCGCCCATGATCTGCTGGTACGTCGCGCGGATGGGGCCCTCGGCGTCGAGTCGACTGATCACGGTCGCCTCGAGCGCCTGCAACGGGAGGCGGGCGATGGAGTACTGCAGTCGCAGGACGCGACGGGGTAGGGACAAGCTCACGAGTTCTCCTCCGTGTCGGTAGCGGCGTCGGCGCGGACTTCCTGCTCGGCCTCCGCGGCGCGGCGCCGGGCTTCGGCGGCTTCCTGCTCGAGTCGATCGGCGTCGTCGAGCGACTCCTGGTAGTCGTCGCGTGCGGCAGAGATTTCGTCGGCGGCCTTCGCCTCTTCGTCACGACGCTCCGCGGTCGCCTCGGCGATGCGTCGCTCGGACTGTGCCTCGGCGGACACCCGTCCCTGCTCCGCATCCTTCATGGCGTCGGCCTGCGCGGTCTGGTGGGCGCGCAGACGGTCGTTCTGTGCTGCTGCCTCGGCGGCGTCGGTCCTGTCCTCGACGGACTGGCGTGCGACCTCGGCCTCGGCTTCGGTCTCGGCGATGTCCTGCTGCGCTTCCTCGATCTCGAGTGCTGCGGCGGTCTCGGTGGCTTCGGCGTCGCGTCGACGCTCGACCTCGGCCTGCTCGAGTCGCCCGCGGTCGGCGAGTTCGTCGTTGTTGGTCACCGCGCCGGCTACTTCCTTGGCACGGCCCTTGATCTTGTCGACGAAGTCACTGCGCGCCTCGGAGGCGGCACCCTGGTTCTCGGTCACGTACGGCTCCTGTTCGTCGTCATGTGGGTCATTTGGGGTTCTCGTTGGCCAGCGCCCGGAAGCCCTTGGCGCCTGCGCGGTCCACGCCGGCCTTGACCAGCCCGTACACGACCCCGTGCAGGGCTGCGGCGATCAAGACCTCGCGGTTGCTGCGCGAGAGGTCCTTCGGATCGGGCATTTCGGCGTCGTTCTTGCCGACGCGCTTGTAGATCTGGTTGAAGATCTGCCCGGCGACCAGGCCGCCGACGATGCTCGTGGCCAGGGAGAGCGGCTTGTAGAAGGCCTTCGACGTGCTGGTCATCGGCCGGCCAGGATGTCGATGACGCTCTGCTGCGCGACGGCCTTGCGGGCGCGACGACGGCGGACGAGCGCGACCAGCACGACGGCGAGTACGGCACCGGCGAGCGACGCGCCGGCGGTCTGCGGGTTCTGCTTCACCTTCGTGGCGCCGTCCTGGGCCACGGCCTGCACCTTCGCGGTGGTCTCCTGAGCGACTTCCTGGACCTTGGCCGTCGTGTCCTGCGCAGCCGCGGACACGCGGGCGGGGACGTCGACCTTGGCGGCGAGAGCCTCGACGGTCTCGGCGAGTTCCTCACGCTGCTGCTCGACGGGTGTGTCGACGTCGGCCTCGGTGCGCAAGAGGTGTTTGGGTTCGTGCTGCTCTGTCATGAGTGTGCCTTCCTGGCGTTCTGAACGGTCTGGACGTCGCGCTGCACGCTCGCCACCGTCGCCTCGGGTGCCGGCGGCACCGCTTTCTTGGCCTTCGTCGCACCGGTCTTGGCCAGGACTGCGCCGACCAGGAGCAGCACGGCCGCCACGATCAGAGCCGACAGCCACGGCGCGAGCACCGTGGCGAGTCCGAGGACCGCGGTGGCCACGAGAGTGGCGAGCCCGAGGAACAGCAGCAGCGCTCCTGCGCCCGAGATGCCGATTCCGACGCCGAGCTTGGTTCCCTTCGACTTCACCTCGTCGAGTGCGTTACCTACTTCGGTACGGACCAGGGTGCTGACCTGCTGCGTCAACCGCTCGACCAACTGCACCGTCGAGAGATCGGACGCGGCCGGGGACGGCGCGCGGTCCGTGGCCGGGGGATGTCCCGTGGATTCGTTCATGCCGCGGGAGTTACCCGCCGCCCACCCTGCTGAAACTGTGCGGTCCAGGCCGACGACCCGTACTCGCTGACCGTTCACAACAGTCAACGGTCGGGATGGGCCTGTCCGAAATGGGACAGTTGGGCTCTACAAGATCCTCGGGGGGACTGAAGCAGATGAACAACGTCGTAGTACCGGCGCTGGCCAGTGTGGTCGTGGGCGGTGTCCTGTCCTTCGCGGCGGTCGTGGGCATCACGATGTCGGCCGAGCAGAACGCCAGGCCCGACACGGTGTCCGCGGACATCGCCACCACGGTGCAGAACGACGTCCAGTACGGGACCAGGTGACCGGCGTGCGGAAGTTCCTGGTCGCCGGGTGCGCGTTCCTGGCTGTCGCCGCCGCGGGATCGGTCGCCGCGGTCATGATCCCGACCTACGTGCAGGACAAGTTGGCTGTCACGCCTCTCGATATCCGCAGCAGCATCGTGGCCTCCACCCCGGACGGGCAGGGCGGCGACGTGCTGGACACGTCGACGATCGCCAGCGCCGGCCCGCTCGAGGTGTCGACGGGCGTTCCGCTCGAACTGCGTCGCCTCATCACGGTCGAGGAACCCAGTGACGCCGACAAGATGACGTTCCAGGCATCGGTGACGGTGAGCCGCGGTGATCGCGATCCCGGCCTGTTGACGGCGTCGGTGGACCGGGTGACCATCGACCGACGGACCGCCGTGCCGGTCGAACCTGCAGGGTCGATCCAGACCGCGGCGAATGCGCCGGCCGTGCCGTTGCCGCGCACCGGCTTCCAACACCGCTTCCCGTTCGGGACCGAGCAGAAGACCTACCCGGTGTACGACGCGACGGCATGGACCACGTTCCCCGCGGAGTTCGTCGAAGCGATCGACATCGACGGGGTCGAGATCTACCACTTCCGGTCGACCGTCGTGAACCAGGATCTGTCCCTGACGACGCAGTCGCCGATCAACACGGTCACCCTCCCCGCGTCGAAGTGGGGTCTCGAGGGCGACGCGCCGATCACGATGAAGCGGTACTACTCCAACACCCGCGAGATCTACGTCGAGCCTCGCAGCGGTGGCCTGGTCGGTGGCCAGGAGCAGCCGTTCCAGTACTTCGCCCGCGACGCCGCGGTGCCCGAGGTGACCATCCTGAAGGCGTCGTTGTCGCTGAGCGAGGAGAGCCAGGCCGAGCAGATCGCGCGTGCCGGGGACTCGGTCGACAAGCTCGAGTGGATCGACCGCGGGCCGATCATCCTGTGGACGGTGGCTGGAGTCAGTCTCGTGGTGGGACTGATTCTGCTGGTGGCGGCGTCGCGCCGCCCTCGTGGCGACGCGCCGAATCCGACGGGTCAGCGGTAAGGAACGACGGTGTGGGCAGGCCGGATCGTGCTGCCGCATCGGTGATCGCAGCAGCAACCGCGTCCACCTGATCGAGAGATACCAGCGCGATGGCGGACCCCCCGAACCCGCCCCCGATCATGCGCGACCCGAAGGCGCCCGCGTCGAGCGCGGCGTCGACGGCACTGTCGAGTTCCGGGGAACTGACCTCGTAGTCGTCGCGCAGAGATCGGTGCGACGCGGTCAGCAGGGTGCCCAGTGCTGCGAGGTCGACGGTGCCGTCGAGCAGGTCCACCGCCTGCTCGACGCGTCGGATCTCGCTGGTGACATGTCGAACTCGTGCCGCGGTGGTGGGATCGGTCATGGCTGCGGACGCGGTGTCGGGGTCGAGTCCACGCAGCGTCGTCACGCCGAGGTCGGCGCATGCCTTCTCGATGGATGCGCGGCGGGCACCGTACTGACCGTCGACGAGGCGGTGGGGGGCGTTGGTGTCGACGACGAGGACCTGTGCGTCCACTGCCGCGAGATCCAGGGGGATCTGTCGGGTGCTCCCGTCGAGACAATCCAGCAGTAGAGCGTGGCCGGCTCGGGCGAACATCGCCACCGCCTGATCCATGCCCCCGGTGGACGCCCCGGCGATCTCGTTCTCGGCGCGAATGCTGGCCTGCACCAATGCCTGTCGGTCCACGTCCAGGTCGAACAGGTCGTGCAGGGCCAGCGCGACCGAACATTCCAGTGCGGCCGAGCTGGACAGGCCGGAGCCCAGCGGGACCGACGAGTGCACGGCGATGTCCGCCCCGTCGGTGATGCCGAGCGCCCACGCGACACCCGCGACGTACGCAGCCCATCCGGCCGGAGATCCGGGGGCGATAGCCGACAGCCTGACGCCCCAATGTTCGTTCGACGCGGTCGAGGCGCCGCGGAGGACTCCGTCGTCGCGGCGACGCACCGCCACCGCGGTGACGTACGGAAGCGCGAAGGGCAGAACGAGTCCGCCGGCATAATCGACGTGCTCACCGATCAGATTGACACGTCCGGGTGCTATCCAGACGCCGTCGGGCTCCGTGCCGAACGTCGTGCGGAACTGCGCAACGGCTCCGTCGGCGAGGTCGTTCTCGGCCACCACCGGCACCCACGCGGTCACGGGTGCACCTCGCGGAGTCGGTCCGCGATCTTCTCCGGTGTCGTGTCGTTGATCCACGCGCCCATCGCCGATTCCGATCCGGCGAGGAACTTCATCCGGCCCGGCGAGCGCATCATCGAGAACAACTGCAGGTGAAGGCGTCCGAGGTCGCGGTCCTCGCCGACAGGAGCCTGATGCCACGCCGCGATGTACGGCACCTCGTCCACGCCGTCGAAGAAGTTGTCCACCGAGCGCAGGAGGTCGCGGTACACGTGCGCCAACGAGTCCCGCTCGGCAACGGTGAGTGCGGCGAGGTCGGGGACGTCGCGCCGCGGTGCCAGGTGGATCTCGAGCGGCCAGCGCGACGCCGCCGGAACGTAGGCCACCCAGTGCTCGGTGTCGACGACGATCCTTCTGCCCGAACGCAGTTCGGCATCCAGCACGTCTGTCAGCAGCTTGCGGCCCGTGCGCTCTGCGTGCAGCTTCGACTGGCGCATCATGGCGTCGGTACGCGGGGGGAGGTACGGATACGCGTAGATCTGGCCGTGCGGGTGGGTCAGCGTCACGCCGATCTCCTTGCCCCGGTTCTCGAAACAGAACACCTGGCGCACACCCGGGAGCGCCGACAAGGCCTCGGTGCGATCCGCCCACACGTCGACGATGGTCCGCACCCGATGCGGATCGAGCGAGGCGAAGGACGCGTCGGGATCACTGGCGAAGCACACCACTTCGCAGCGCCCGGTTCCTGCGGCCAACGGCCACAGCTCCTCACCGTCCACCGATGATGGAAGGTGTTGCGCCGCAGCGGACTGCGCGAGCGACGGGAATCTGTTCTCGAACACCACGACGTCGTAGTCCGATGCGGGAATCTCCGTCGGAGGATGGCCCGGCCGGCTGGGTGCGAGAGGGGATTCGTCGGGCGGGGGTAGGAACGTCCGGTCCATCCGTTGCGCGGCGATGACAACCCAGTCGCCGGTCAGGACGTCGAAACGCATCTGCGACAACGACTCCGAGGTCGGCAGGGGGCGGGTGTCCACCAGATCCCTGGTCAACTCGCCGGAGACGTACGGTTCCGAGTCGTCGAAATAGAGCAGTTCGCGGCCGTCGGACAGGATGGTGCTGGTCTTGCGCACCGCGTGGCGTGGGGGTGCCGACGGGTCGTGCGTGGTCATCGGACGCTCTTTTCTTCGACGGTGGATCCGGCGACGACGACGTCGTCGACGACATCGTTCAGGGCCTCGCGTGCACCCTGATCGAGGCCGGCGTCGGTGACGAAGACGTCGACACGGGAGAGGGGAACGGTGTTAGCGAGTGCGCGCACGCCCCATTTGGTGTGGTCGGCGACGACGATCACGCGCCGGGACGACGCGACCAGTGCCCGATTCGTCTGTGCCTCCATCAGATTGGGGCTCGTGAGCCCCGACTCGACGTCCACCCCGTGAGTGCCGAGGAACAGCACATCGAGATGGATCCCGGCGAGTGCGTCGACGGTCAGGGGGCCGACCAGTGACTGCGACGGTGTGCGTTCGCCCCCGGTGAGCAGGACCGTGCGACCGGCAGCATGGAACAGATCGGCCACGGGGAGCGAGTTGGTGACGATCGTCAGGTCGGCGACGTCCAGCAGCTCCTGCGCGACGGCGTGAGTGGTGGTGCCCCCCGAGATGCCGACGGATGTACCCGGCCGGACGTAGCGAGCGGCAGCGCGGGCGATCGCCGTCTTGGCGTCACGATCGAGCTCGGACTTGGCGGAGAACCCTGGCTCGTAGACGCTGGCGGTTCGGGGGAGCGTCACCCCGCCGTGTACTCGCTCGACGAGGCCGCGGGTCACGAGTTCGTTCACGTCGCGACGGATGGTCATGTCCGACACCGACAGTTCGACGCCCAGGTCGGCCACCTTGACGGCGCCGCGCCGCGTCACCTCGTCGAGGATGCTCTGCTGACGTTGGTGGGCGAGCATCACGACGTCCGCGCTGTACTCATGGACACAGCATCTCACATGAATCAACATTTTCGAACAGAAATGGACTCGTGTGGGTCCGCCTCGGTCGAAGCGCCGAGATGTCGGTGGCCCGGGGCAGAATCGGACCATGTGCGGTAGATACGCGAGTACCCGGTCCGACGACGACCTCTCGTCCATCTTCGACGCTGCTGTGGCGCTCGGCGAGGCCCCGGAACCGTCCTACAACGTGGCGCCCACCGATCCGGTGCGCATCGTCCTCGAGCGAGGGGAGGAGGCGCGGCAACTCCGGACCGTGCGCTGGGGACTGATCCCGTCGTGGGCCAGGGATCGCAAGATCGCGAGCCGGCTGATCAACGCGCGATCCGAGACCATCACCGAGAAGCCCGCTTTCCGGAAGGCCGCGGCGAAGCGGCGCTGCCTCGTGCCGGCCGACGGGTACTACGAGTGGGAGAAGCGGGAAGGCAAGAAGGTGCCGCACTTCCTCCACACCGATGGCGTTCTTGCAATGGCCGGTCTGTACGAGCTGTGGCCCGACCCCGAACTCGCGGACGACGATCCCGGCAAGTGGGTGTGGACCACGACCGTGCTCACCACGACGGCCACCGACGAGCTGGGACACATCCACGACCGGTCGCCCGTCGTGGTTCCTGCGGACATGCGTGATGCCTGGTTGGACCCGGCGCTGACCGATCTGGGCGCGGTCGCGGACCTGGTCCAGTCGATCCCCGAGCCGCATCTGTCCCCGTACGAGGTGAGCACGGCCGTCAACAGCGTGCGTAACAACGGGCCGCAGTTGCTCGAGCCGGTGGCCTGAGCGGGCTGCGGTTGCACTTCGATCATTTCTGCGCCATGCTTAGCGCAAATCGTAGCTAAGGAGGCGTCATGTCGTTGATCGAGTGGCTCGGATCCACCGCGTTCGTGTCGTTCGGGGCACCGACGTCCTGGGTCGAGGTCGTCGGATTCGTTACGGGCGCAACCTGCGTCGTCCTGGTCGCACGGCAGTCGGTGTGGAACTGGCCCATCGGCATCGCCAACAACCTCGCCTTCGTCCTGCTCTTCTTCGGTGCCGGGCTGTTCGCCGACGCGGCGCTGCAGTTCGTCTATATAGCTCTCGCACTGTCCGGGTGGATCCTGTGGGTCGGCGGCGGAACGCAGGGTCCGCTGGCGGTCACCTCCACCAGCCGGCGGGAATGGTGGTGGCTCGGCGTCGTCGGAGTAATCGCGACGGTGGCCATGACCTGGTTCCTGGACCAGGCGACGACGTCGGTCGTGCCGTTCTGGGATGCGGTGACCACCGTGCTGTCACTGCTGGCGACGTGGGGGCAGGTGACCAAACGTCGCGAATCGTGGTGGCTGTGGATCGCGGCGGACGTCGTCTACGTGCCGCTCTACCTCTACAAGGATCTGATCCTGACCGGCGTTCTGTACCTCGGCTTCATCGGACTGTGTATCGCCGGACTGTCGGCGTGGACGCGATCGATGACCGACGACGGGGTCGAGGTGACGGTATGACGCACGCTCTGATCATCGGCAAGTTCTACCCGCCGCACGCCGGCCACCACGCGATGGTCCGCTTCGCCGCCACGGTCGCGGAGCGCGTTACCGTCGTGGTGATGTCCGCGTCGGTGGAGTCGGTGTCTCTGCAGGACCGCGTCGCCTGGATGACCGAATCGCATGCGTGCGACGAATCGGTCACCATCACCGGCATCGTGTGCGACGCACCGATCGACCACACGTCCCGCGCCGTGTGGGCGGCGCAGGTGGCGTGCATGCGTGCGGCTGTCGGGAACCAGCCCGTCGATGTGGTGGTCACCAGCGAGCCGTACGGCGAGGAACTGGCGCGGTGGTTCGACGCTCGACACGTGCCGTTCGATCTGCCGCGCACCGGCTTTCCCGTGTCCGGGACGTCGTGTCGCGCCGATCTCGCTGCCTCGTGGAGGTGCCTCGACGCCCCGGCCCGAGCAGGTCTGGCGACGCGCATCGTCGTGGTGGGTTCCGAGTCGACGGGCACCACCACTGTTGCCGGTGCCTTGGCTACACACTTTCGGCAGCGATGGCCGGACACCGAGTGCGTCGACGAGTTCGGGCGGAAGGACACCGTCGACAAGTGTGCGGAGGTCGGTTCCGTCGACGACATCGTCTGGACCGGTGACGACTTCGCCCGCATCGCCCTCACCCAGGCTGCTCACGAGGAGGCGGCAGCGCGGCGTGGATCGCCCGTGTTGATCTGCGACACCGACGCCTTCGCGACGACGGTGTGGGAGCGCCGCTACCTCGGCGTCGACTCGCATCGGGCCGTTGCCGACGACCGACACGCCCTGTACCTGGTGACCGATCATCACGGAGTTCCGTTCGTGCAGGACGGCATTCGTGACGGCGAGCATGTCCGCGCCGAGATGACCGGATGGTTCCTGGACGCCCTCACCCGATCCGGGCGCTCGTGGGTGCTGCTCACCGGCAGCCACGAGGAGCGTCTCGAGCTGGCCATCCGGACGGCGGAGCAGGAACTTCGGCGGCGAACTACTTTCGCTGCACCGCTCGGCGGCATACTCGAGGCATGACCGCACTCGAGCATTCCGACTCCGTCGTGATCGCCGCATCTGTCGACGCCGTGTACGCCCTCGTCTCCGACGTCACACGGACCGGCGAGTGGAGCCCGATCTGCCAGGAATGCTGGTGGAACGACGGCGGCAGCGCCGACGTGGTCGGGTCCACCTTCACCGGGCGCAACGTCACTGCCGACCGAACGTGGGAGACGTTCTCCACCGTTGCCGTCGCCATCCCGGGCACCGAGTTCGCCTGGCTCGTCGGAGATTCGTTCGTGCGGTGGGGATACACGCTCGAGGCGATCGACGAGGATTCGACCCAGCTCACCGAATCGTGGCTCTTCACCGAGCAGGGGATCGAGTACTTCCACACGAAGTTCGGTGATCGTGCGCAGGAGGAGATCGAGATCCGCCGCACCGCCGCGCTCGACGGGATCCCGCGCACCCTCGCTGCGATCAAGGCGATCGCGGAGTCGTAGGGGGCGTTGCCGGGCTGCAGGGGGTGTGCACACCTGTTGTGGTGGGCGCACACCCTTCGCTGCAGGCTGTAGAGGGTGTGCGGTTCATGCAGAGGGTGTGCGCTCTGTCGGTGTGCGCTCGGTCGAAGTCGGCCCGTGGCCCGCAGGGGGTGTGCACACGTGTTGTGGTGAGCGCACACCCTTCGCTGCAGGCTGTAGGTGGTGTGCGCTCCACGCAGGGGGTGTGCGCACCTGTTCCAGCAGGGCGCACGCGCGTCCGGGGTGTGCGAGCTGCGGCTGCTCGGCGCCGGCCTGCAGGGGGTGTGCACACGTGTTGTGGTGGGCGCACACCCTTCGCTGCAGGCTGTAGAGGGTGTGCGGTTCATGCAGGAGGTGTGTGGTTGCGGTCGAGTGCCCGCTGCATGCGCTCGATGACGACGTTCGGCGTCGCCAAGTCCTGCCACGTCCAGCGCACTACCTCGTAGCCCGCGCCGCGCAGTGCATCTTCGCGGAGCTTCTCGCGCCAGAGCACGTCGGCCGGAGTCTCGCCGGTCGGGACGAGTCGGCCGTACTTCACGCGCCCGTCGAACTCGCCGATCACGTTCGTGCCGTCCACCGAGAAGTCGACACGATAGGAAGCGCTGTCGCAGTCGATGACTCGCTGCGTAGAGATCGCGAAACCTGCAGCGCGTAGCAGCACGCGACTGCGTGACTCACCGACGCTCTCGGACCCGGCGTCCATGAACAGCGCGACGCGGTGGGCTCTCGCATGGCCGCTCCGGGTGGGGCGTCGAGCGAGTATCTCCTCGACCTGCGTACCCGTCACTCCGAGTCGACGTGCTGCATCGTCCGCAGCACAGACTGCTTCGTCGAACGGCAAGCAACAGGCTAGATCGGCGATGGTGCGGCTCACGGTAGTAGAGCGAAACCCCGCCGCATCGGTGACCTCGTCCGCGTCATAGGGCGACGCGTGAACGTGACGCACGCGGCCCGTACGACCACCTGTCCGCCGGTTGCGCGTCATGTGGACTGCCGAGAGCGGCACGTTCCACAGGTCGATACCGTGAGCGATCGCCGCCGACACGTGGCTCAGCACCGCGTCGGGCGCCGGGTTGCCTGTTGTCAGCATCGCGCGGGCCAAGAGGAGGTGGCGTTCCTGTTCTGAGAGGTTCGCGATGTCGTCCGAGCTGGCGTAGGCCCCGCGACGCAAACGTGTGAGGTCTCCGGTTCGGCACATGCGCCGTAGTTCGGAGTCCGTGTAGCCCTGAGCCAATGCCTCCGAGCGAGAGGTTATGCGCGCCATCGGTCGATCGTTGCCGACGTGGACCTGGCCGACACGTGCTCGAGCGGCAGCTGTGGATGGCCAGCACCCCTGTGGATGAGCGGTGCGCACACCCCCTAAGCGAAGCGAACACCTGGTGCAGCGTGCTGGAGAGGGTGTGCGGTTTGTGCAGGGGGTGTTCGGTGGCGTCATCGCACGCGTCGCCGAGCGTCAAGGTGTGCAGAGGGTCGCCGCACGGTTCGGCCAGCGGCTGAGCGGTGCGCACACCCCCTACGTGAAGCAAACACCTGTTGCAGCGTGCTGGAGGGGGTGTGCGGTTGATGCGGGGGGTGTTCGGTGGGGGTGTCGTGATCGCCGCACGGTTCGGCCAGCGGCTGAGCGGTGCGCACACCCCCTACGTGAAGCAAACACCTGTTGCAGCGTGCTGGAGGGGGTGTGCGGTTGATGCGGGGGGTGTTCGGTGGGGGTGTCGTGATCGCCGCACGCATCGGCCAGCGGCAGGGGGTGCGCACACCTCTGCCATAAAGCGAACACCCCCTTCCAGCGTGCTGAAGGGGGTGTTCGGTTGGTGCAGGGGGTGTTCGGTCAGGACCTCTTGCCCGGTGCCTTCGCTCCCGACTTGAATCCCAGTCCGCCGGCCTTCGGAGCGGGCGGGGCCGGGGTGTCCTTCGGCTCCGCCGCACCGTTGGACTCGGCCGCACCGTTGGACTCGGCCGATCCATTCGACTCCGCCGCACCATTTGACTCCGCTGCCGGAGCTGCGGGCTCCGGCGCTTTCTCGACGGCCGGCTCAGCTGCCGCCGGTGCGGGAGCTGCCGATCCCGGTGCCTTGGCGCCCGGCTTCTTGAAGCCCGACTTCACCGCGAGGCCCTTGGCCTTGACGGTCGGCATGGACTCCGACGCCGGGGCCTCCGAGGCGGGTGCCGGTGTCTCGGCGACAGGCTCTGCAGCTGCCGGGGTCTCGGCGTCAGGCTCAGCAGCAGCCGGTGCCGGTGCCGCCGATCCTGGTGCCTTGGCGCCCGGCTTCTTGAAGCCCGACTTCACCGCGAGGCCCTTGGCCTTGACGGTCGGCTTGACCTCCGACGCCGTGTCACCAGTGGCGGGAGCCTGTGCCGGGGCCTCAGAAGCCGAAGCCGGAGCCTCAGCTGCCGGGGCAGGTGCAGACGCCGCAGAAGGCTTGCCGGGTGCCTTGGCTCCACCGGCCATACCGAGACCCTTGCCGGGTGCCTTGGCGCCACCGGCCATACCGAGACCCTTGCCGGGTGCCTTGGCCTTGCCAGCCAGTCCGAGGCCCTTGGGCTTGGACGCATCTGCTGCGTCGTCGCCGTCTGCGTTGGGGGACTCGACGGGCTTCGCCGGTGCCTTCGCTCCGGGCGCCTTCGCTCCCGGTGCCTTGGCGAGGCCCTTCATCTTCAGGCCCTTGCCGGGTGCCGGGGCGGTGGGATCGCCGCCGGCAGCTGCGGTCTCGATCTCCTCGACGCGGCCCTTCTCCTCCTCGGCAGCGACGTCCTCGGTGGCGATGGACTCGGCCTTGGGCTTGCCGACGGGCTCTTCCGCGGGCACGACCTTCGGCTTCTCGCGGGGGATGACCGCGATGTTCTTGCCCAGCTGTGCGGAGTCGAGGCGCGTGATGGAGCTGAGTAGCATCTGCGAGACGTCGATGACCTCGACGTTCTCGTTGCTGCCGCCCTCCTGACGTGCGGTGACACCGTCGTTGAGCATGACGCGGCAGAAGGGGCAGCCGGTCGCGATCTTCTGCGTCGCCGTGCCGATGCCACTGAGCGTGTCCAGTGCTTCGTCGACGCGGTCGATGTTGATCCGCTTGCCGATCTTCTCTTCCATCCACATGCGAGCACCACCGGCGCCACAGCACATGGAGCGCTCGCCGTGGCGGGGCATCTCCTTGAGCGTGGAACCCGTCGCGGCCATGAGCTCACGCGGTGCGTCGTAGACCTTGTTGTGGCGTCCGAGGAAGCACGGGTCGTGGTACGTGACGTCTTCCTGCACCGACGCCACGGGAATGAGCTTCTTGGCCCGCACGAGGCGGTTCAGCAGCTGGGTGTGGTGGACAACTTCGTACTTGCCGCCGACCTGCGGGTACTCGTTGCCCAGTGCGTTGAAGCAGTGCGCGCACGTGACGACGATCTTGCGACGGCTCTCGTCGACGCCCTCGAACACGGAATTCAGGGTCTCGATGTTCTGCATCGCGAGCTGCTGGAACAGGAACTCGTTGCCCGCGCGGCGAGCGGAGTCACCGGTGCAGGTCTCCTCTGCGCCGAGCACCATGAACTTCACGCCCGCGGTGGCGAGGAGTTCCGCGACGGCCTTGGTGGTCTTCTTCGCGCGGTCCTCGTAGGCGCCGGCGCAGCCGACCCAGAAGAGGTACTCGAAGTCCTCGAAGCTGTCGGCGTCCTGTCCGAAGACGGGGACGTCGAAGTCGAGCTCGGTGATCCAGTTGGTGCGGTCCTTGGCGTTCTGGCCCCACGGGTTGCCCTTGTTCTCCAGGTTCTTGAACAACCCGGCGAGCTCGGTGGGGAACTCCGACTCGATGAGCACCTGGTAGCGACGCATGTCGAGGATGTGGTCGACGTGCTCGATGTCGACGGGGCACTGCTCGACGCACGCACCGCAGTTGGTGCAGCTCCACAGCACCTCGGGATCGATGATGCCACCGAGGCCGCCGTCGTCCAGCGTGGTCTCGCCGACCAGCTTGCGCTCGGCTTCGTCGCGCGCAGCCTGCGGGATCTTGGCGAGCTTGGCCTCGTCGGGCTTGCCGTCGGCGTCGACCAGTCCGACCTCGTCGCCGGCCATGTCCTTGCGGCCACCGGCGAGGAGGTACGGCGCCTTCGCGTTGCCGTGATCGCGGAGCGAGGTGATGAGGAGCTTGGGGGAGAGCGGCTTGCCGGTGTTCCAGGCGGGGCACTGCGACTGGCAGCGACCGCACTCGGTGCAGGTGGTGAAGTCCAGCCAGCCCTTCCAGGTGAAGTCCTCGATCTTGCCGGCACCGAACGCGTCGACGTCGGGGTCGGCTTCCTCCATTTCGAGGACCTTGCCGCCGGACATCATCGGCTTGGCTGCGCCGAGGGCGACTCCGCCGTCGTCCTCACGCTTGAAGTAGATGTTGAAGAACGCGCTGAAGCGGTGCCATGCGACGCCCCAGGTGATGTTGCGACCGACGATCAGCAGCCACACCATGCCCGACATGAGCTTGACGAACGCGAAGATCGACACCATGACCGCGCTGGCGGGAAGCAGCTTGGCCAGGTTCATGGTGAAGAAGTCGGTGTACGGGTTCGCGTGTCCGTAGGTGGCGATCTTGCCGGCCTTGACCAGGATCATGCCCAGACCCTCGAGCAGCACGACGAACTCGACGAAGTACGCGGCACGGAAGTTCGAGCCGGAGAAGCGCGAGAGACGCTCGGGGGAGCGCGGATGGTTGCGCTGACGAATGATCATCAGCGTGACGATGCCGATCACCGTGCCGAGTCCCAGGATCTCGTCCATCAGGTGGTAGATCGCCAGGTCGCCGATCAGCGGCCAGTGGAACTCGGGGTTGAAGGTCTGCCCGTACGCCTCGAACCACAGGATCGAACCGATGAGGAAGCCCACCATCACCAGCCAGTGAGCCCAGCCGACGCTGCGGAACTTGTTCATGCGGGTGTGCGCGGCGAACTCGATGCACATCTGCTTGAACCGCGGGATGAACGGACGCAGGCGCGTTCTGTCCGGCTGACCCAACGCGATGGATCGCACCATCAGCGCGGCACCGCGGAAGAAGTAGGCCCAACACACGATGCTGAGCAGGGCACCGACGGTGCCGAGGGTGATCGTCAGGGCATTCATGACGTTGCCTTTCTCGGGCGACAGAACTACGTCCGTCGCCGTGTGCTTCCGGCCGGCCCGGGGGCAGTCCGATGGTCAGCCCAGTACATCTGTCGACCACTAAGTTACCAGCCGGTAACCGGTGGGTCACTACTTGCCGGTAACTTAGCACCGGTAGTGGCATCTCCGCAGGTCGGACCGAGGGCTGGTCGGTCCGATCCACGCGATGCGCCCTACGGTATTACGGCACAGCGACATGCCTGCCGCACAGGTATTCCTAACTTGCCTTGTCGGTAACTTCGCGACGCCCGTCAAGAAGCACTGTCAGGGCGTCTGTTTTGTTACTCTTCACCCGCGCCACCGTCCGTGCGTCATCCACGTCGTGGCAGTTCACACGGGCAAATCCTGACTCGTACCGGAAACGAACCCATGATTCGGTTCTGTCGCCCGCAACGGTTACAGTTCACCAGTCGGGGTCCGAAGCCTTGAACCTGAACGAACGGAACAACTAGATGAATCTGCGTCGACTCGTCGCTACCTCTGCGATCGCGATCGCCTCCTTGGGCGTCTGGACCGGCACTGCGTACGCGCAGCCGACCACCACCACTCCCGCTGTGCCCACCACCGAGCAGAACAGCGAGGTGAACTGGGCATCGCGCGTCGAAGGCGGCAAGGTCGTCACCACTGTCGACGCCGGTCTGTTCCGCGCATCGGACGACGGCAAGTCCGTCGTGCTCGAGGACAACGAGGGCAACCAGGTCGTCAGCCTGCCGCTGTCGTTCAACCTCAACGGCATCGAGTTCCCCTACGGTGTCGAGTACACCGACGAGGGCCGCACCGTCACCCTCATCCCGAACCTCGCAGCACCGATGGGCCTCACGCCTGCCGCGCTCGAGCAGAACGCTGCATCGCCCGCCGAGAACACCGCGGCCGAGCAGTCCTTCAACTCTCAGCTCGGCCTCGCAACCTCCATCGGTGGACTGACCGGCACCATCATCGGTGCAGGCGTCGGTTGCATCCTCGGTGGCGGACCTGTCGTTCTCCCGACCTGCCTGACGGGTGCCGTTACCGGCGCCGGAATCGGTGGAGTCATCGGAACCATCGCTGCCGGTGGCCCGACTCTCGTCGTCGCCGGAATCGATCTGCTCAACACGTACAACGCTGCTCCGGGAACCTCCAAGTTCGCCGAGTAATCTCTCCAGACACCGAAGGCCGCCACCCTGCTGGGTGGCGGCCTTCGTCGTGCTCGGACTATCCCTAGGTCGCGGCGAGGAAGAGTGCGCCCACCGCGATTCCGACTGCACCGGTGAGGATTCCGATGATGGTGTCGGACCGGTCGGCGTCGGGAACGCGCGTGGCCAGCCCGCCGGCAACGATGGCGCCGAGACCCAGAAGGATGCCCACACCGAAGCTCCAGAACGTCACCACGGACAGGGCGCCCAGTAGGACGGACGCATCGGCGAGGCGGGCGTCGAGGATGCGGGCGGTCGTGGTGTCGGCCGGGGTGTAGACGGCCGCACCGGCCCGGTTGTCGTAGGGGACAGAGGAATCGGCGAAATCGGTCACAGTGACACCTCCATCGGCGCGAAGCCGACGATCAGGGGGTATCGAACACAGCGCAGCACAGCAGAACACCTTCTCGGAACGTTGGTCGGGACGACAGTCGGTGCGTCACGTCGACATCGACGGAGCGACTGCGTACTACCACGGTACCACTGTGACTGGAGTGCTTTCTGCGACAGAATCCGAAACGTGATGCGGCCGTGGCCTTCACGGTGACACAGCAACGGCCCCACCGTCGGTGACGATGGGGCCGCTGCGGGGTGTCAGCTGAGTGCGTTCGCGTTCAGAGCGATCTTGACGATGTATCCGAACACGGTGAGTGCGAGTTGGAGCAGGTCCACGGCTGGCCTCCTGTGGGTCCGACGCGCACGGACTCGGCGCGGAGGCGCCTCGCCTCGGTCGGTGACATTACCGCATCAACGAGACCGAACGTTGTGCTTCGTCACGACGTTCGGACGGTAGTTCCCGTGGCCGCTGCGACAGCGTCGATCGGAATGCCCAAGCTGGCAGTTCCGCCGTACTGAGCGAGTGCCAGGTTGGCCTCGCCGCAGCTGGGTGCGCCGCCGCTGTTGGAGCCGCTGGTGATGCCCAGGGCGAGCGTGCCGGTGACGATCGCCCCGCCGCTGTCGCCCGCGAGTGTGCATGCAGTGCTGGCGAATCCGCGGATGGTCCGGCTTTCGCCGTCACCCAGGAACAACTGCGTTTCGACGCGGTCGGCAGCGACCAACCCGCAGGTGAAGGAGCTTGCCTGGCCGGACTTGCAGACGGGTGCACCGACGACGGGTGAGGCCGTTCCGGTGATCGTCAGGGCCGTGCCGTTGGCGCCGCGGACGGTGGGCTCGCTCAGTCCTGCGGCCACGCCGGCGTCGTCCAGTGCGATCACCGAGTAGTCGAGGCCGTCGCCTGCGCCCACGCTGGACTGCGCGAACTTCCCTACCGGGGTGCTCGCTCGGATGTCGCCGCGATCGGGCAGGTAGACCGAGGCCGAGCTGCCCGGATCGCAATGTCCGGCAGAGAGATTGACGGGGTTTCCCGAGCCGTCGGTGGCGCTGAAGCCGAACGAGCAGATCTCGATGTTCTCGAGCGGCGCCGTCGTGATGTCACCGGCTGCGGTGACGTAGTCGTCGCCACCGGTGACGGCGGGCGGCGGGGTGGGGGCCAGTGCGGGAGGTGACAGCACGACCTGGAGGTTCGCGATGGCCGTCGGCAAGTTCAACGCGCGGCCGATCGGACTGTTCGCGATGTCGACGACGATGCGGCCACCGAGAACGTCGACGGCTGCGGAGTTGACCTGGGACGAGACCTCCCGAGGGAGAGCCGACACCCACCGACCGAACTCGTCGAGCGAGCGTTCGAGGTTGTCCGCCGACACGGGGGACTGGCGGCTGCGGTAGCCGTCCCGCGCCACCTGACTGGCTGCCTCGGTGGTCGTGACAGCGACGACCGGAACGCCGTCGTCACCCATCCACGCGCCGGCGAAGTCGTCGGGGCGCTGCTTGCGGAAGTCGTCGGCGTACGAGCGGAGCCGCTGCGCATCGGACGCGCGGTCGAGGTATTCCTGCGGTGACATCCCGAGGTCCCGCTGCACCGCGTCGACAAGCTCGGTGGGCAACGCGTCCGCAGGAAGCTGAGCCTGTGCGGGCGCTGCGCCGGCGGTGGCCGTGCCCGCTCCGAGACCGATCAGCGTGGCGCCCAGCACGGCCGCCACCCGAATCCTGCCCGACGTGGGGTGAATCATGCCCGTGGCTCCGATGGCCGCCGAGATACGCAAGAAAATCCTTCCGGGCGACGACGCGCATGGTCCTGCGCGCAGTCGATGGTCGTATGAACGTCTGGGAAAAGGGGCACCGGCCGTGGCCGCGCCAGCGACCGAGCATAGGCCATCACCACCGACGGGCCGCCGGAGTGGAAGCTCCCGGCGTCAGGTCAGGGACGGCTCACAGGGAGGAACGGAATCACTCGGGGCGCGGCCACCGACGGCACGACGGCCGAGGTGGTGGTGCTCGTATCGGCGGTGGTGCCGGGCGCCGTGGTGGTGGCGGTCGGCGCTGTCGGAACGGTGACCTGCGGCAGCGTCGGAAAGTCGGGGAAGTCGATGTCGGGAGCGCCGAACGGGAAGCGATCGGAGAACAAGCCCTGATCGGGAACGGTGGTCTCCACGACGGGAGGTGCGACGGGCTGTTCGACGGGGTCGGGCGTGTCGACGTACACCGGTTCCGGCTCCACCGGCGGCGCGTCCTGCACCGGTGCGGGAGCGTCCGTGGTGGTCGGTTCGAGGGTCGACGTCACGACGGGTGCTGCGGGGGTGATGGCCTGCTGTGAGTTGAGCGGCTCGACGGTATTCGACTGCCTGTCGACGCTGCCCACGGCGCCACCGACAGCGAGGACGACGAGTGCGACGGCCGCGACGGCGATACCCGCTCGGGTCGGCGTCCCCGCACGGACGCGTCGGCGACGGGTGGATGCGGATTCGGCCACCATCGCGGCGAAAGCCTTGTCCGACGTGCGCGACGTCGATGCCGCGGACGCGTCGGGCGACAGGGCGCGCGCAGCCACGGCGACATCGTCGTCGGTCGCCGCAGACAGCACGCACTGCGACAATCCGACGTAGTCGAGTGCGTCCCGCAGTGCCTCGACTGCCTCCGCGGACAGGACACTCGGGTAGGCGATGGTGCACCGCGCGTCGGCCGGCAGCGAGTACAGCTCGGACATCGTGCGCATCAGCGTGTGGGCGAAGCCGGCGACGAGATCCTCGGCCCGGACCACGCGTCCGTCGTGAAGCCTGATCCCGTACGGATTGCCGATCTGCGACACGAACCCGCGGATACCCGCAGGTGCCTGCGCGAGTTCGACGCGGCCGTCGTCGGTCAGGATCACGGAGGTCGGGCACTCGAAGAGCTCGACCCCACCGTCGATGTCGACAGCGACTGCCGTGGCGGAGTCCCCGACAGCCATGGCCAGGTGGATGGTCGGCGACGAGTCGGTGCCGCGCGCTCGTTCGGTCACGGTTCCGCCCCCTCTCGCCCTCCGCCGGGCATGGTGCAGCGACTCGATCACGAGCGCCCCGGTGGCCCAACCGTACCGTCCGTGACGCTTGGTCGCCGACGAACCGTCGTCTACGCGGGAGGAGGCAGGGGAGAGGAGCTGGCGCTCGACGCCGTCGCGGAGGGCGTCGCGTCCGGGGTCGTGGTGGGAAGTTCCTCGGTCACGGTGGGCTCGGTGGTGACCGGTGCCGGTTCGGGCGCAGGGGCAGGTGCGGGGGCCGGCGGCGCAGGGGGAGGAGGCGCCGCGGCGGTCGTCCGCGGCACCACGGCGGGGGCGCGGGTGGGTACGGCGGGCGCCGGTACACCCGGCACCACCGTCGGGAATCC
>NZ_JXQS01000004.1:0-3983 GCF_000834565.1 Rhodococcus sp. MEB064 | reverse complement strand
CTCGGAGATGTGTACCTGGGTGCTCCCGTGGCCACGCCGCTCGACCCGCGCCACCGTCTGGTGACGACCAAGTACAACCCGGCCCGCACGTGGACTCCCGAGAATGCGGTCGGTATCGGCGGCGCCTACCTGTGCATCTACGGCATGGAGGGACCGGGCGGCTACCAGTTCGTCGGGCGGACCACGCAGGTCTGGAACCACCGCCATCCTCTGACCGCGAAGGGGTTCGAGGAGGGCACGCCCTGGCTGCTGCGCTTCTTCGACCGCATCTCCTGGTACCCGGTCAGCACCGAGGAACTCGGCGACATGCGCGCGGACCTCGCCGCCGGTCGCGGTGCGGGCGTCGAGATCACCGACGGCACGTTCTCTTTGGCCGACCACGACGAGTTCCTCGCCGCGAACGACTCCTCCATTGCCGAATTCCGGAAGAAGCAGGCCGAGGCGTTCGGCATCGAACGCGACGCCTGGTCCGCAGCCGGAGAATTCGCCCTGACGACCGCACAGGAAGCGTGATGACTGCAACCGATCGAGTACTGCTCGCGTACAAGCGCATTGCCGAGGTCGACCGCCCCGAAGTGTGGATCGCACTGCGGGACGAGGCCGAGGTACTGGCAGAGGCGGCGTCCCTGGCGGAGGATCTGCCGCTGTACGGGATGCTCGTCGCAGTCAAGGACAACATCGACGTGGCCGGGCTCCCGACCACCGCCGCGTGCCCCGAGTTCTCGTACGACCCGGCCGAGGACGCCACCGTGGTGGCACGTCTACGTGCGGCCGGGGCGCTGGTGCTGGGGAAGACCAATCTCGACCAGTTCGCGACCGGACTCGTCGGCACCCGCAGCCCTCACGGCGCCGTGCGGCATGCGCACGATCCCGAGAAGATCTCCGGCGGATCGAGTTCCGGGTCGGCCACCGCCGTCGCGCTGGGCATCGTCGACGTCGCCCTGGGCACCGACACCGCAGGATCCGGTCGGGTGCCGGCGGCATTCGCGTCGCTCGTGGGCATCAAGCCCACGCTCGGACTGGTGCCGAACACCGGAGTGGTGCCGGCGTGCGTCGACTACGACGCGGTCACCGTCTTCGCGGACGACACCGCGACGGCGGCCACGGTGATGAGCGTGATGATCGGGCCGGATGCCGCCGATCCCCGGAGTCGCTCGTGGCCGGCGACGGTTCCGCTGGCTGCTCCGCCTCGACCCCGTGTCGGTGTCCCGCGCCTCGAGGACCTCGTCGCGCTGTGCCCGGAGTACGCGGAGGCGTTCGCGCGCACCGTGACCGGACTGGACGCTGCCGGTATCGACCACGACGTCGTCGACATCTCCCCGCTTCTCGACGCCGCGGTGTTGCTGTACGACGGAGCGACCGTGGCGCAGCGGTACGCGGCGGTCGGTGAGTTCCTGTCCACGGGTCGGGCTACTGCCGACCCGACGGTCGAGGCGATCGTCCTCGGCGCGCGGACACCAACCGCGCACGCCTACGTCGACGACCTGTCGACGCTCCTCGCCGCGAAGTCCTATGCCGCGACACTCTTGGACGGACTCGACGGCCTGCTGTTGCCCACCACGACCGAGCACCCCACTATCGCTGCGGTGCAGGCGGATCCGATGGGGATCAACCGGCGGCTCGGCACGTTCACCAACTTCTGCAACCTCCTCGACATGGCCGCGGTGGCGGTTCCCGGCGCTCCGACCACTGCCGGTGCCCCGTTCGGTGTGATGGTGGTGGGACCTGCGTTCAGTGACCAGGTGGTCCTGGACCTCGCAGCGCTGGTCGCGGGGGATCGGCCTGCCGTGGTCGTCGACGAGGGTGTCGACGTCCTGGTCGTCGGCGCGCACCTGCGGGGCTTTCCGTTGAACGGGCAGCTGGTCGAGCGCGGTGCACGCTTCCTCGGTGAGGTGAGCACGTCCGCCGACTACCGTCTGGTCGACCTGGGTACGACGCCGCCCAAGCCCGGTCTGGTACGTCACGGCAGTGCCTCCATCGCGGGCGAGCTCTACCGGATGGCGCCCGCGCACCTCGGCACGTTCCTCGCGGCGCTGCCGGCGCCGATGGGTCTGGGCCCGGTGACGCTGTCGGACGGTCGGCAGGTGATCGGCTTCATGTGCGCCGCCGACGCGGCCGAGGCAGGTACGGACATCACCGAGTTCGGGGGTTGGCGGGCGTACATGGCTGATCGTGGACTCTGAACCCCGGATTCCGGGGTCGGGATTCCATGATCAGTGGATTACTGTTCGGTAGGTCTTGTGTTTACGCCCGGTTACAGACACAATCCGATGCGTGACGAATGTAAGTGTTACCTCGGGTAACTTGATCGCGCAGGCGCAAGCCGGTGGCGGCGCCGCTCTCGATCAGGTCTTCGGCATGACCGCTGCAGCGGGCGTCATCTCGCTCTTCCTGCTGTACCTGGCGGTGATGCACCGGACCCGGCGCATCACGTGGCTGCAGCGGCTCGCGGACTTCGCGGGTGAGAAGCTGCACCGTCCCGGGTGGGTCGCACTGCCGCTCGTCATGTTCATCTCGACGATCCTCACCGCGTTCTTCGGCTTCATCTGGGACGTCAGCCTGCACATCGGGCGCGGACGCGACGAGGGTCCGCTGGCCAATCCGGCCCACTACTTCATCCTGGTCGGACTCTTCTTCCTGTTCATCACCGGCGCGCTGGCCATCATTCTGCCGCGCGACGAGAAGCCGGGGCCTGCGGCCATCAAGATCACCCGCACCTGGTACGCCCCCACCGGCGGACTCCTCATCGCCGGTGCCGGGCTGTACGCCCTGATCGGCTTCCCGCTGGACGACATCTGGCACCGCATGTTCGGCCAGGACGTCACGCTGTGGGGCCCGACCCACCTGATGCTCATCGGCGGTGCGGGCCTCTCGCTCGTCGGCGTCCTCCTGCTCGAACACGAAGGTCGCGTCTCCATGGCGTCGACCGCCGTCACCACGGCCGAGACCGCCGGCGAACCCGACGGCGACATCACGGCCGATCCTGCGCAGGCAGTCGACTCCCGTCAGCGCTCCATCATCACGTGGTTCCTGCGTAGCTCCGCGTTCGGTGGACTGGTCATCGGCCTGTCCGTGTTCCAGATCGAATACGACTTCGGTGTCGAGCAGTTCCGCCTGGTCTTCCAGCCGCTGCTGATGACCGCAGCCGGCGCCTTCGCACTCATCGCTGCCCGCCTCATGGTCGGTCGCGGATCGGCGCTGTTCGCCGTCGCGTTCGCCGCCGTCATCCGCGAGATCACCGCGTTGATCGTCGGACCCGTCCTCGGCGAGCCGCACAGCGTCTTCACCCTCTACCTCGGCATGGCCGTCGTAGTGGAGATCCTGGGCCTGACCGCACTGATCAAGCGCCGCATCCTGTTCGGCGCCGTCGCCGGCGTCGCCGTCGGAACCATCGGCCTGTACCTCGAGTCCTTCTGGGTCGACGCCGTCTTCCTCTACCCGTGGCCCAGCAGTATGTGGGTCGAGGCTCTGGCCACCACGGTCCCGGCCGGACTCGTCGTCGGTCTGACCGCCGGTCTGTTCGCGCAGGCGCTCAGCGGCGACGGCATCCCGCGACCGGCGGTCCGTCGATCCATCGTCGTCGCCATGGTGCTGGTCCTCGGCGGCAGCGTCGCCAACGGCCTGATGATCGAGGTCCCGGAGAACGCGAGTGCCACCGTGTCCTTGACCGACGCTCCCCGCGTCGACGGGTTCCGCATGGTGACCGCGACCGTCAGCATCGACCCGAGCGACCTGGTGTCCGACGACCCCCAGTGGGTGTCCATCCTCGCCTGGCAGGGCGCGGGCGACTCGCTGCACGGACTCGTCGTCGACAACCTCGAGCGCACCGGGCCCGGTGAATACCGTTCGACGCGAGCGGTTCCCGTCGACGGCACTTGGAAGACGTTCCTGCGCGTGCAGGACGGCCGCACCATGGCCGGCGCTCCCATCTTCATGGCGGGCGACGAGGGCATCGGAGCCGAAGAGGTTCCGGCGACCACCGA
>NZ_JXQS01000039.1:0-53201 GCF_000834565.1 Rhodococcus sp. MEB064 | reverse complement strand
TCCCCGCCTCCGCGCACCCCGCCGCCAACTCCGGATTCTCCGACAAGAACCCGTACCCCGGATAGATCGCGTCCGCACCCGACCGCTTCGCCGCATCGACGATCAGATCCACCGACAGATAGTTGCGCACCGGATGGCCCGGCTCGCCGATCTCGTACGCCTCGTCGGCCTTGGTCCGATGCACCGAATTGCGGTCCTCGAACGGGAACACCGCCACCGTCTGCGCCTCGAGTTCGTACGCCGCACGAAACGCACGAATCGCGATCTCGCCGCGATTGGCCACCAACACCTTGGAGAACATGAGATCGAAAGTCCTTTGTCGAGAGGAGGCAGCCTGCAGAACCGGCTGGTTTCAGTTACTCCGGGCAGCGAGGTCGAGTGCGATATCGGTGATGAGATCTTCCTGACCGCCGACAAGTCCGCGCTCGCCGACGGCGAGGAGAATCGCGCGTGTGTCGAGGCCGTACCTCTCGGCAGCAGCCTCCGCGTGGCGAAGGAAACTCGAGTACACCCCGGCGTACCCCAAGGTGAGCGTCTCACGATCCACTTGCACCGGCCGATCCTGCAGCGGACGGACTATGTCATCGGCTGCATCCTGCAACCCGAACAAGTCGCAACTGTGCTTCCAACCATGGAGGTCGGCAACAGCCACGAACGGTTCGATCGGGCAGTTTCCCGCGCCGGCACCGTGCCCGGCAAGGGACGCATCGACGCGCGTCACCCCTTCCTCCACAGCGACAACCGAATTGGCGACGGACAGGGACAGGTTCTGGTGCGCGTGGATACCGATCTGCGTCGTCGGGTCCAACGCATCCCGGTACGCCCGCACGTGTTCGCGGACCCCGTTCATCGTCAACCGGCCACCGGAGTCGGTCACGTACACACAATGCGCCCCATACGATTCCATCAACTTGGCCTGCTCGGCCAACTGAGCGGGCTCCGCCAGATGCGACATCATCAGAAATCCTGAGACATCCATTCCGAGCTCGCGTGCTTTATCGATGTGCTGAGCGGACACGTCGGCTTCAGTGCAATGGGTAGCCACTCGAACGGAGGTCACACCGAGTCGAAAAGCCTGTTCCAATTCCTTCACGGTGCCGACCCCCGGAAGAAGCAGAGTAGTGAGCTTGGCTCGATGCACCACGTCCGCGGCCGCCTCGATCCATTCCCAATCTGTGTTACTGCCCGGTCCATAGGTCAGGGAATGCCCCGCGAGTCCGTCTCCGTGAGTGACCTCGATGGCGTCGACGCCGGCTGCGTCCAAGGCCGCGGCAACGCGGGCGACATTTGCCGGAGAGATACGATGGCGCATTGCATGCATGCCATCGCGGAGTGTGACGTCTTGGATATAAAGGGCAGCACCGTCGGTGGCGTTCGGTCGTGTCGTCATCTCGGTCATCGTGCAATCTCCAGACTCATCTTATCCGCGATACGTTCCGCGACCTGAAGGGCTGCGGACGTCATGATGTCGAGATTCCCGGCATAGGCGGGGAGATAGTGAGCGGCACCCTCCACCTCGAGAAACACCGATACTTTCCACAGCCCGGGGCCCATTTCGACGCCGCCGGTCAGTGTTGCGACGGATTCCGAGTCATCGAGTTCGGTGAACTGCACCTCTTGCTTCAAGCGGTAGCCCGGTACGTACGACGCCACCTTGGCGACCATCGCGTGCACCGACGCCCGGATAGCGTCCTGATCGGGATCGGTCACCAGAGTCAGGACCGTGTCACGCATGATTAGCGGAGGCTCGGCCGGGTTGAGAACAATGATCGCTTTTCCGTGCTTCGCGCCGCCCACTTTCTCGATCGCTTCGGACGTGGTCTCAGTGAATTCGTCGATATTCGCCCGCGTTCCCGGACCAGCAGACTTCGATGCGATCGATGCCACGATCTCGGCGTATTGGACCGGTGTCACCGCCGAGATTGCCGCTACAATCGGGATTGTCGCCTGGCCACCACACGTCACCATGTTCACATCGGGCGCGCTGAGATGCTCCTCCAGATTGACCGCGGGCACGACGTACGGGCCAATCGCAGCAGGCGTCAAATCGATGAGCCTCTTCCCATAGGGAGCAAGAGCTTCGGCATTGGCGACGTGAGCCTTCGCCGACGTGGAATCGAAGATGATGGCGATATCGCCGAAGTCGGGATGTTCGATGAGCCCGTGAACGCCGGAGTCGACGGTGCTGATGCCCATTCGCCGAGCACGCGCGAGACCGTCCGACGCAGGGTCGATTCCGACCAGTACTGCGATCTCGACGTTCTTGGCAACTCGCTTCAGTTTGATCAGGAGATCGGTGCCGATATTTCCTGAGCCGATCACCGCTGCTTTGACTCGTGTCATGTCGTTCTGCTTCCGAGTTAGGTGGTTCGAATGTGTAAACGATGCGCGACGGAGGTCATTCGCTGAACACGGCGATCACATCACCGATTCCGGTGATCGAGGCCCTGTAGGTGGATCCAGGTGTCACGGGCACCATCGGCCCGAGTGCACCGGAAAGAATTACGTCGCCGCGACGAAGCCCTGACCCATATGTCAGCGCTGTATTTGCAAGCCACGCCAACGCCTCCCATGGGCTGCCCAGACAATCCGAGCCGACCCCTGACGAGACCTGCAGGCCATCGGCGGCCATCGTCATCTCGACCGTGGAGAGTTCGGGGCAATCGCGCCGTGGCACGGAGTCGCCGAGTACGAACAATCCGGACGAAGCATTGTCGGCCACGGTATCTGCCAACGTTATGTCCCACCCCTCGATACGACTGTCGACTATCTCGAACGCGGCCATGACCCGCTCGACGAAATCCGGGGCTTGTCCGGCTGCGATAGGCGTTGTGATATCAGCGGACAGTTCGAACGCTATTTCTGCTTCGATTCGCGGCTGCAGCAGTCGGTGCATTCCGATCACAGCCTCACCCGAGACGTCCATGTCGTCGAGTAGAACGCCGAAGTCCGGTTGATCCACACCGAGCTGCGCCTGCACTGCCGGCGACGTCAAACCGATCTTTCGACCGACGACACGTCCTCCCGAAGCCAACACAGCTTCGATGTTCAGCGTCTGGACGCTGTACGCGGATGCGACGTCGTCGGAGGCAAGCACATCCCTGATGGGCTTGCATGGCACCCCGGTAGCTGCTGCCCGGGCAAGCCGATCTGCGAGTTCGATGATGTCACGCGATGGTTGACTGCTCATGCTAGTGAACGTAGAGGCTGACCTGCGTTTCGCGCAGAACTCATCCCGTGGAGCGGAACGACGGACTCGAACTCGGACGAGATCCAGTCCGCCAGACCTCGCGGCGTCCGGTACAGCACCCGGGTCGCGTGTCAGGTCCGGTCGAACGCGCCTCTGCCCACGATGCGCCTCGCCCGTCGTCCGAGGACTGAGCGAGGTACATCGTGGGCAGAAGGAACGGACGCAAAGTATCGCGTTTCACTGCGACCGTTCAGGCACCATCACGATTACTGGACACGCGCCGGACGGGTCAGTAAATGACCGACGGTGCGATCGGCTGGCCGAACTTGTTGTGCCCATATGCTTGGTAGACCGGCTCGGCCACATTGCATACGTGGTTCATCGACGCGTGCATGTCGCGCCAGAACCGTTGTAGTGGATTGCTCAGCCGCAACGAGTTTCCACCCGCTTGCGCGAACAACATGTCAATGGCATCGACGGCACGTCGGGCGGATCGAACTTGATTGATTCGCGCTGTGATTCGTTGCTCCTCAGTAATGCGCCCGCCGGCAGCTATGTCATCGTACATACGACTGATGTCCGTGATGAGCTGGAGACGACCGGCATTGACATCCGCAACCGCCGCGCCCAAAGAGGCCAATTGAAACGGATCCTGTGCAACCTTGTTTCCGGACGCCCCGATCCTGTCACGTGTGTAACCGATGAACGCGGCCAGAGCACCTTCGGCTATACCCAGCGTACCTGCGGCGATCGCTCCGGAGAACATGACCAGGAACGGGATCGAGTACATCGGATTGTCTCGGCCACGTTCGCGCGCCAAGCGGCCGTCCGCGAAGTCTTCGGGGTCCAACACGTGATAGTCGGGTACGAATGCATCCTTGACGGTCACATCCTTGCTCCCGCTACCTTTCAAGCCCACGACGTCCCAACTACCCTCTTCGATGACATAGTCCGAAATTGGCAGCAGGAAATGACGGAGGCGCGGCGGCATCGTGACCTCGCCCGACGCGTCGGTGAGAAATCCTCCGACGATGATCCACTTACTGTGATCCGTGCCCGTCGAGAATGGCCACCTCCCGTTGAAAATGTACCCACCGTCCACCCGTCGGGCCCGCCCGAAAGGAGCATATGGAGACGAGACCCAGGTATCCGGATCCTGACCCCAGATCTCATCCTGCGCTGCGGAGTCGAGTAGAGCCAGCTCCCATGGGTGAACACCGACAACGCCGCTCACCCAGCCGGCAGACCCGGAGCAGGAACCTACTTTCATGACGGTGTCCAGGAAATCGGCCGGGTGCGCCTCGAAACCGCCATACTCGATCGGTTGAAGCAAGCGAATCACTCCCGCCTCACGAAGGTTCGACGCAGTTTCGTCGGTCAGCTTTCCGAGTGCGTCAGAGTTCTCGGCATCCGCCTCGAACGAATCTGCGAGCTTCTCGACACGCTCAAGTACTTCATGCATGGGTTGCTCCTTGTTGATGAACCTTGGCTCCCCGCCTTGTCGCGACGGTGTGGGGCTGAGCTGACGCGGGCGGCTGCAACACACGATGCCTACAGACTTTCCTGGTCGCCATACCGGAGTGCCACTCTCCGGAACGATGCGCCGCAAGTTCGGGCGGGCCCGGCATACACGCTTGACCAGGACACTTCGTGAGGCCCTCGAACAACTGATCGTCGGCAGTCAGGCGTCGACGCGCGTCGGCCCTCAGCGCCCGGTGCGTCAGTGCAGCGGTCGAAACTTGCGCAGTGCAACCCGCGTATGTGATATTGGTTACTAGAACGAGCACTCAAGAGGGACGGACCGTGGCCGACTCGTCGAGAACCATCCCTCCGAGCCCTGATCGAACAACCAGGAGTGACGCATGATGGCAAGCCGGTCGACACTGCAGCTGACTTCTGCAGACGAGTCCGCCGAACCGATCGATTCCCGCGAGGCTGCCGACTCGCACCGAGCGGCGGCGTCGGTCAGCAAAGCACTACACATCCTTGATTGCTTCTCCGACGTCGATCACGCGATGAGCCTGAGCGAGCTTGCGCGTCGCGCCGAGTTGCCCAAGTCGACCGCATTCCGTCTTCTCGCCTACCTCGAGGAAGCGGGTTATGTCATACGCAATGCCAAGATGTACCGCGTCGGATCCAAACTTTTCGAGCTCGGCAGCCGCACGAACTTGTGCAGCACGGGAGGGATCCGCGACATAGCCAATCCGTACCTCAGTGACCTGCACGTACGCACTGGGTATGTGGTGCACCTGGCAGAAATGATCGGAACGGATGTGATGTACCTCGACAAGATGCAGGGCCATCGATCCCCCACGACGCCGACACGCGTCGGGGGCCGCTTCAACGCCACATGTTGCGCTCTAGGAAAAGCAATGTTGGCCAATTCGGACAATCTGACTGTCGCCGACGCACTTCGTACCGGCCTCCCGAAAAGAACCGCGTATTCGATCGGCGAACCCGGCCGACTCATTCGCGAACTGCAGCTCATTCGCCATAACGGTGTGGCATTCGACCGCGAGGAAGCCGCACTAGGCTTGGTCTGTGTAGCTGCGCCCATCATGTTTCAGGGGAGTGCCGTCGCCGCGATCTCGGTGTCCGGTGCAACCACCCAGTTCGATCCGCGAGCCGTTGCCGGCCTCGTTCAGAAATCAGCAGACAGAATCGCGGAACAGTACGGACTTACACAAAGGCAGGCGGCCACGGCATGAATCCGTCGTTCACAGCACCGCGGACTCGACAACTTCGCCGATACCCCTGGCAAGTAGTCGGAGACTTCGCTCCGAGTCGAACGAGTCGTCGAAGTGCTTTGCGATGACCAACCCATCACACCACGCCATGATGATGCGCGCGAGACTCGCCTCGAGTAGCGGACGATCACCAGGGGTCGGCAACAACTCCGCCAGCTGCCTCACGAGCTCGGTGTGAGCGTCCACCCGGATTTGTCTGATGCGCCGCCGAGCAGTGGTCTCGATCGATCGCTGGTCCATGATGAGCATCAAGCTCAATGTCCAGAATGCAGGCGTCTCGAGTAGTCCGTGCCGTATTTGGTAGACCATCCGGTCAACGCCCCACCTCATTCGGCGGACGGCATCACAGGACGCCAATTCGCCCTTGACGGAAGTCCATTCCTCGCCAGCCGAATTCCAATCGAGACGCCACTCGTCGTAGCTGACGGCGATCACCTCGGCGATGATTTGATCTTTGCTGGCGAACTGCCAATAGATGGAGCCCACCTTCACGCCGGCGCGCTTCGCGATCAGAGCGATGGTAGTCCCGTCGTACCCGCGTTGCGAGGCGATCTCGAAAGCAGCCGTCAGAATCTTGCCGCGAGCCCCGGAATCGACCGTTCTCAACGCCTTTTCGGTCATCGCGCTGAATGTCCGAGTCCGACTCTTACCACCATGATGCTCAGTATAGGCGAGGCTGTCAGAACTGGTCTCGCCCTCCTCGAAGGAGGACTAGTTACCGTCGGCGAAAGTCCGTACCATCAGTTCGATCTGCTTCAGTACCGCACTTTCGTCTGTCAAGTCCTCTGCCTGTCGCGCCACGTACAACCCGTCCGCCAAGGCAATTGTCGCGAAAGCAAGTTCTTCGGCCAGCTCCGACGATGTCGGCTCCGGTAGCGAGTCGGACCACCAGTCAGTCAAGGCCTCTACCGTGTCGGATCGAATCCTGCGGAATGTCGCACGAGATTGCGTTTCGAGGTCCCGCTGCTCCAGTCCCAGAACAAGGCCGAGGCGGGGGAAAGCAGGATATTCCGCCAACGCTCGAATGAGATTCGCGACGGCAGTATCGAAACGTGAATCTCGCGGTGACTGTGCAGAGGGCTTCATCCACTCGGTCGTCCGCCGCCACTCGTCGTAGCCGTGTTGGACAGAAGCAGCCAGCAATTCGTCTTTACTTTTGAACTGCCAGTAGATGGACCCGACAGGCAAACGAGCCTGCTCAGCTACCAGCGCTAACGTGGTGCCATTGTATCCGCGTTCGGAAGCGATCGCGAACGCGGCTTCGAGAATTCTTACTCGCGGCGACCCGTCGGGGTCGACGGTTTTTCGTCCATCATTCATGGCGTCCTCTATTCACCCGTGAGGGCAATACCCAGCACTTCTTGCACCACGAACGCACACCGGCCTCCGCACCGCGACCATGCGCGACAACCGGACCTGTGAGTCCACCTCGTGCTCGTCAACTGTGCCCGCTGGACGAGTACTACACAAGTCGACACGCGTCGTTGCACTGCTGCCGACGCGAGGTAGCGACACCCAGCGAGCGCGATTCGCATGAAGAAGGTGCACGGTCCAATTCGACGCCCCGTCGGCCGGCGGTCCCCGGGGTCCGAGAGACTCCGGCGTCGCGCGTGTGAACCTCCGCCTCCCGGCCCGGAAGGATCGATTGATGTCACCTGTTCCGCTGCGTGGCACGGTTCACTACTGGAATGTGCTGTGTCCACCTCACACTGGGTAAATGGTTGCGATCGACATGTCAGCCCCCGCCATTCCGACACGCAATAATCACCTTCGTACCCGAGTGGAGACAGCCCACATGAAGTCCTTGGATGGCATCGAGTTACGACGCGCCTTCGCCGACATCCCGTCAGGTGTCGTCGCGATATGCGGGTACACGGGGTCGGAGAAGATCGGAATGGTCGCCAGCACATTTGTCCCGGTATCGCTCGACCCGCCGCTCGTCGCGTTTTTCGTGCAGAATTCTTCTACTACGTGGCCGAAGCTGTCCGCAATTCCTCGACTAGGCATCAGCGTGCTCAACGCCGGTCACCACGCTGTCGTACGGACACTCGCAGCGAAGACCGGTGATCGATTCTCCGGAGTCTCGACCACAGAGCACTCGGGCGGCGCTCTCCTGGTGTCGAAGGCCTCACTGTCGATGAACGTGTCGATCGACAGCGAGACGACGGCCGGCGACCACACGATCGTCGTGATGCGAATACACGACATCACGTCCACTCCACACGAAGCGGCCGATTACCTGGATCCCCTCGTGTTTCACCGGAGCTCCTTTCGAGCCCTGGCCGAACAGTAGGACGGAAGGCCCCACCACCGAATTTCGTTGGAGACCGTGACGGTCGACATATTTTGTGACGTGGATCGGACGTCCTGTTGCATTCATCGAACTCTCGGCAATTATTTCCTCGCGCAGAAAGTGTGTTCATGTCGAATATCACCGCAGCATTGACTGCCCTCGCACACAGAGGCATGGTGCTTGTCGTCGATGACGAAGACCGTGAGAACGAGGGCGATCTGATCATGGCCGCAGAATATGCAGAGACTTCGGACGTTGCATTTTTCCTATCGCATACTTCCGGGTTCCTCTGTGTTGCGATCACCGAGAAGCGCGCCTCGGAATTGAACTTGGACTTGATGGTCGAAAATAACACCGAAGCCTTGAGAACGGCTTTTCTCGTCAGTGTCGACTATCGTCACGGCACGACCACCGGCATCAGTGCAGGTGACCGAGCGGCCACGATCCGTGCGCTCGCGGATCCCGCCGTTGTGTCCACGGACCTCGCGCGTCCAGGTCACGTTCTACCGTTGCTCGCGAGACCTCGGGGGGTCTTGGAACGCGCGGGCCACACCGAGGCAGGGGTCGACTTGTGCACCATGGCTGGGTTGAACGGCGCGGCGCTGCTGTGCGAGGTGACCACCGCCGACCGGCACGACATGATGCGGCGACCCGAACTCGAATTGTTTGCGCGAGAGCACGGCATTCCCATCGTCACCATCGCGGATGTGCAGAAATTCCGCCGGGACTCCGAAGTACGAGTTGTCGAATCGGGACGAAGCACGATCCCGACCGATCGGGGTGAATTCGACGCCATCGCATATCGATCCACCGACGACGGCCTGGAGCACCTCGTTCTAACGATGGGCGACGTGACATCCGGCATCGCCCCCCTCGTTCGGGTACACAGTGAATGCATCACCGGTGATCTCGTAGGATCTCTCCGATGTGATTGTGGCCCGCAGTTCCAGGATGCACTCGATCGCGTGGCGCAAGCAGGCAGCGGGGTGATCATTTACATGCGCGGCCATGAGGGGCGCGGTATCGGTCTGGGAAGCAAGCTGCGCGCTTACGAACTACAGCGACACGAAGGGCTCGACACTGTCGACGCGAACATTTCGCTCGGATATCCGATAGATAGTCGGGACTATCGCATCGCGTGCCTTGTGTTGAAGGACCTGGGCATCGAGAGCGCTCGGATCATGACCAACAACCCAGCGAAGGTGAAGGCACTCGCGGACTGCGGAATGAAGGTCGAGCAGGTGCCGCACGAAGTACGAGCCAATCGGTACAACCGTGCCTACCTGTCAGCCAAACGTGATCGCATGGGACACGTACTCCAACTCCTCGATTGACCTGCGGGCCGCGGTCTAGCTGCGCGAATGCACGGGACGGGGTACGCGGCCATGCGTCTTGCCTATATCTGTGTCGCGCTTCGCCCCAGTGGTGACGACGATCGTCTTCTCTACTGTCGAGCTGGGCACTGTGGTCGAACTGGGCATTGTCATAGCCCACGCGTTCATCGCATCCAACACCGGCCGCAACCCCTCCCCCAGCGGAGTGAGCTCGTAGACCACCCGCGGAGGTATCTCCGGAAAAACCGTCCGCACCAACAACCCGTGCAAGCTCCGTCCGCGAAGGTCGTGCACACGACGCTCATGACGCTGCTGCACTCGAACTTCGCGGCGGTGGCCACGACGACCGCGTGGTCCGACGCGGTGCGCGCAGAGACGCTGCTCGACAAGAGCAACCTCGTCGAGTCCGCGACGGTCGGCCGTGACGCCGTGGGGGCCGGAACGGTCTGACCCGACCTCCTCGATCGCCTGTGCTTTCCGCCGGGGGGTCGACCACGCACACCGAACGGCCTGAGCCGCGGAGGCATTCATTGCGTCGTGGTACCAGATGAGTCTGGGGTATCTCCAATCGTCGCCCGGGTGCCCGGGTGCCCGGGTGCGAGTGCGAGCGCGACCAAACTCTGAGCGCGAATAACTAACGTCACCGGCTGCTGCGGAACTGCGTCATCGAAGGGTCCGAAGTCGTAGTCGGTGGCGAGCTCTCCGACCTTTCGGAGCGCACACGTGTTCAAAACGGCAGCTACCTCGTCCCCCGCCGTCTCTCCTCGTGAGCTCCACTGCGAGGACCGTACCGATCTGGTGACGCATCGAACAGCTTTGATGCATCACCGATGCCCCGCAATCAACACCTGTACACGTCGACTAATCAGGGTCGGCCGGCGTCGCTCCAAGGGTCGCCGCGGGAACGGGACCATCAACAACCACAGCAGTGGGTTCGACCGGATCGACGGAGACGGCCGAGCTTGCGGCAACCGATGACCCGAGACCATGGTGGACGGCCATGGCTACACGACTCTTAATCACACCGTCCCGAAGTCGGTAGCGCTATGCCGACCTGCCCGATAAGACCTCCCTGGGAGTTAGGAAGCCGGACCGGTTCGTTCACGAACTTCCACGGACAGACCTCGCGGCTTCAGAGTGACTGTCTCTTCTACTTTCAGTGAGTAGTCGGGGTCCCCGATTAGGTCGAATCGACCAACGATAAGTGCAAGTGCAACAAGCACCTCGTGATAGGCGAACTGCCGACCGATGCAGCCGCGTAGTCCGGTCCCGAACGGCTTATAGAGATCAGCGAGGTTCGCGGGAACGCGACTGCGCTCGAACCGGTCCGGGTCGAACCGCTCTGGATCTGCTCCCCACGCCGCGTCGCGGTGCAGCTGTAGCAACACCACGAACACCCACTCCCCCTTCTCGAAGGGGTGCTCCCCCACCATCGTGTCTCGACGAGCCTTCCGGTAGTAACCGGGCGCCACCGGCCACAGCCGCAACGTCTCGTCGACGACGCGCCGCAGGTACCGCAGCTTGCCCACGTGATCGAACTGGAGATCACCATCAGGGCACACCGACGAGAGCTCCGCTCGAATCCGCTCGACCACGTCCGGATGAGTCGACAAGAAATGCAGAGCGAACGCCATCACCCCGGCCGACGTCTCCTGGCCCGCAACCAGGAAGGTGAGTATCTGGTTGCGGATGTTCTGATCGGACAACCGCTCCCCCGTCGCCGGGTCCGCGGTGCTCAGCATCAGATCGAGAAGGTCACCGGTCCCCGGGGCATCTCGCTCGCGCCGCGTCGCGACGATGTCGTCCACGAGTCGTTGAGCTACCTCGATGTCGTCCCGGTGCTGGTTACGTTCACGTCTGTAGATGGTCGCCTCGAGAGCGGGATGGGAGTACGCGGCCCGGTTGATGTACTTCAGCGCCCGAGAGATTCGAACTACCAACTCGTGCGGTGCTGCGTCGTCGAACGATCCGAAGTCGTACCCGAAGGCCACCTCGCCGATCACTCCGAGCGCAAGCTTGTTCATGTCGGCAGGTACGTCGATCCAGGCTTCTGGCCCACGGGCGGTCCACGAGGACAACATCTGCTTCGTCATCCCCACCATCGTGTCGTGATATCGGCGCATCGACGACTGGGAGAACGCCGGTGCCAGAATCGCGTGGGCCGCCGCCCAGGACGGTTCCGAGTTGTAGGCGGTGAACAGCCCGTCACCGGCCACTGCCCGGAGGTTGCCCATCGGCACACCGAGGAACTTGGCCCACGTCGTCTCGTCGTTCACAGCCGCGACCTCGAGGGGCCCCGACACGTACGTCACGCGGGTTCCGAACACGTTGCGTTCGTAGATCGATCCGTACTTCTGCGCATCCCGCATCGCCCACTGGCTGGACTCGGTGACGTGCAGATCCAGGACGTCGCCGAGCACCGGTAGCCGCCGCGGTGGATGTGGCAGCACGCGGTCCGCCGCTCGAACAGGTCCTACGGTGTTGTCGATCATCTCTGCTCCCCCTGCGTTTTTACGGTGAATCCCGGCTCGGTCGGCCAGTACCGACCGATGGCGGCAAGTACTCGAACTTCTTGCTTCAAGTCGGCAGACGGTTCGATCGGAACTTTGGTGAACGCTCCGGGCGGCGCGTCGGCGCGTCGTCTATGTGCTGCACGGTAGAAGACCTCCGCGGCTGACTTGTTGTCGACCGACACCGCATCAGGGAGGTCTTCCACATAACGGCCCAGCAGACTCAGTGAATCCCTGATCTCCACGCACATGCGATGAACTCGATGCACGGGCGACGACTGCGGAGACGGGTGACGGAGGACGACCTCCGGACAGGTCCGAACGAGGTCCGACCACATCGGCGTCAGGGAGCGGATCGACCGGGACCAGCGGTCGACGCCCAGCGACTCGGTGACCGCTCGCCAGAGAGGCAATGCTGCGCACAAAGTGGCTAAAGCCAGCAAGTAGGTGTAGCTGGTCTCGTTCAGCGTCACCCGCAAGGCCACGAAGTCCCGAGCGAGTCCGGCTGCTGCGAACACTCCCATCAGCAAGATCGAGATGGCCTCCTCCAACCCCCACACGGCCACGATCGCGAACAGCCAGAACACCAACGACACCTGCGCCGGCAGCTGACCGCGGCGCAGCTCCTCCACAGAGACACGCAGGTACAGGTACGGCATGAACGCTGCCCACGCAGAGAAACACGCGAAGTACACCGCCGTCCGCCAACCCGGCTGGACATCGATGTACTCGCCGGAGACCCGCGCCGCGGAACCGACGACAATCATCAGCGCTCCACTGGCAAGGGCAAGCATCATCACCACTGTGGTCGTCGCGCCGTGGCTCTCAGGCCGTCGCCACCGGAGGGCGATTGCGATCAGTGGTGCAAGTGCCACAAGGAGCGCCACGGTTCCGAGTTGCTGGATCAGCGGCACGTCGATCACGGCGCCGGTCGCTGACGCCACCGCCGATTGGATGGCTCCTTCACGAGCGAGACCAGATCCAATCCCCAGCGCCAGGGCCACATTGACGAGACGCGAGGTGGCAGCGCGGCTTACAAGTACAAGCCTCGCGACGAGGATGCCGACGCTCCACAGCAGCAGTGGGCATGACACCACCATCGGCACAGACGACGTCACGTCAGACCCAAGAAGTCATGCATCGCGGAGGAACGCCTGTAGCGCGACACTGCTGCCGACATCAGCAGATCAGCGAAGGTCTCGGCTTCGCCTTCCTGATCGTCATCGAAGTTCGATCTCTTCATAACCGATTCGAGCGCATCGAGGTCGATGTCCGGGCAGAGTTCGCGGAGCGTGGTGTCTGCAGCTGTCGATCCCCCGTGACCCAGCACCATGTGTCCGACTTCGTGCATGATCGTCTGATCGACGTGGTAACTCGATGAGTCTGCGTGACAGACGATTTCGTCATGATCGTGAAACTGCAGCCACAGTCCGCACGGCAAGCCCTGCAGCGTCACCGCGTCGATGGGAACCAGCGCGATCGGCCGACCTCTGTGATGCGACAGGGCTTCGAGAAAGGCTGTCCTGTTCCACGGGCTCGGAACCAGGAGTTCTATGGCGCGGGCAGCCACAATTACATCATGTGCTGAAAATGTCATTTTCCCCCCCCAGGAATGTGCGACGAAAACGCAGTTAGGGGCCGGCCTCGCGCGCGCGGCGCAAGTCGGCCAAGAGATCCGTGAGGTGCTCGATGCGAAGACGTTCGTCGCCTGTTCGGAGCCTCATGCCGGTGATCCCCCCATGGAGCACCTCTTCGATCAAACTGAGTTGGCTGTGGATGTTCGGCGCTGCCGAGTCATCGAGTAGGTAGCTGCTGCTCGACGGGAACACGGTCGAGATCGCCTCGAGCATGTCTCGTGTGGCAGTACGCGTCCCCTCGCGTAGGGCGGCGATGTCGCGTGCGGTGACGTGCCTGCCCAGAACCGTAGTGACGTCCGATGCCACAGACTCGGGGCTTCGCTCCGAGCCATCCCGGGTGCGCCAGACCTTGAATAGCAGGTCCAGTCGCAGATTGACTGGCACTGCCTCCTGCGCTGCAGTTCCCGTCACTTCTGCCCCTTGTGTAGTCGCGCTTCGAACCGGGCCACCGTCTCCGTCGGAACATCGATGTCACGACCGGCGAGCCAGCGTCTGTAGAGACGCTCCTCGCGCTCCGCCTCGTCGGTCGACTCGCTCGGCTCGTCGAGTAGTTGCCCGAACATCGCGTAGATCGGCGACAGCGAACCGTTCTGGCGCCTGTTCTCCTCGAACAAGCGCGTGACGTACTCGCCGTAGATCGGACGCAGGGCAACTCCCATACGTCGCGACAGAGCAGTCAGTTCGGCGAGATCTTGGCGGTCACGCGCAATCGCGTCCAGTTCACGGGAGATGGACAACAGGTCGAGAACGACTCTCACAGAGATGACCACCGTGTCGGGTCCCAGAACGGTGTCGGCTTCGGTCGACGACCTGCCCCGCGGCTCGCCACCTCGGAGGACATCGGCGGCGCTCCCCGGCTGCCACTCGAGACCGGTGTCCAACTTGCCGAGCGTCCCGGCCGACACGGTCCGCCCAGTCCCCTCCTCGATGTCCTTGAGAGTCGGCACCGATGGCCCGCCCCGCTCCCGAACCTGCGGACGCGACAGACCGAGCTGCGTACGGCGCTTCCACGCGTACTCGGCCAAACGTCCATAACCGTCCACGCTCGGAACAGTAGGGGTCCGAACCAGGACCGGCAAGAAAACCCAAGATCAACCCCGACCACCTGGAGATCTCACAACATCTCCTCGATATGCCGGAGGCGGTGATTTCTCTATCTTTATTTGCGTTTTTCTTGCTATATTTGTCCTGCGACGACGACGGGGGTAAGCGACATGGCATCAGAGAGCAATAGAGCGACCGGGCCTGGGTGTGCGGAGACTGTCGTCGACGTGGTCACAGGCGACCGCTTCCGCTGCTCGTTGGTCCAACACCTCGACCGTGAGCACGAATCGTGGTCGGACGACGGACTCGTCGTCGCACGGTGGGTCGCACCGAGACCGCTCACCCTGTGCGAGCCCGACTTCGCGGCGAGATGAGAGCCGCGATCGGAACAACCGAACAGTGAGCGCAACGGCACGCCACCGTGTCATCCCGAGTTCGACCCTCAGACCCGGGCGGGCACTCATGACCTCGATGTGGTTGTGCCACAACCAACTAGGCAAGGAACTCTGCAATACACAATCCCGGTAGATACAACGCTCATAGATACCGAGCAGGAGCGTGCACCGCGATGCCGCTCTTGATCGCACTCACGGTCGGTCAAGGAATAGCGGAAGGTGCGCCGCAGGACTTCGTCACCGCACCCGACACCGCCCAGTCTGGAACAACGGACACCACTCCCCTCGCTCAGCCGCCCGAGCCCACCGCAGAACGAGATTTCCTACCGGGCTTCCATGCGTCACCTCGCGTGCAGCAGAGCGACTGGCGCAGCTACGACGACTACCGATCCGGCAATCAGCAGTCGTCTTACGACAGCCAGGCACTCGGGCCGGCGGCGGCGGCGACACCATCTCCTCGTCCATCCCCACCGCCCGCACCTACGTTGCGTCGTACAGCAATCGCGCCCATCGACATTCCCGACGGGTACATCGGCGTCGGCGGTGACATCGTGCCGTACGACCGGAATGTCGTGGATCCGAACCTGGTGGTGCAGTTCAACAACACCAGTCAGGCCTTGCAGGCAGACGGCGGGAACTTTCTCGTCGACGCCGGATTCGCCGACGCGCCCCGTGCCGACCGCATCTCCGCGGGAGTCGCCACCGGCATCGTCGCCGGCGGTACCGCAGGGCTTCTGACCTCGCTCGTCCCGGCGACCGTCATCACGGCTACCGGGGCAGGACTCGGCGGCGCGCTCGGTGTCGCTGCGAGCACCGGTAGCGGGGCGATCGTGTGGGGTGGACCCGTCGGCTGGGTGTTCATCCCCGGTGCAGCCGCGCTGGCCGGTGGGGTTGCGGGAGCTGCACTGTCCGTTCCGATCGTCCTGGGTCTGACCGTCACCGGCGCCGCACTCGGCGGCCTCCTCGGCGCCACGGTGACGGGTGGTGAGCAGCAGATCATCGAGGAGCCCGCCCCTGTCCTCGCACCTGCAGCCGAGGCACAGGCTCTCGCCCCCGCCGCGCCGGTGTGGACGCCCCCGCAGGACGTCCTGCAGGTGATCGACACGGCCCCGGCCTATGTCGAGCAGGCCCGCCACGCGGTCACCGACATGCCCGGCGGCGCCGACGTTCTGGCCGCGGTCGAGACCGTGATCGCCGACAACGCCACGGCGCTCGATCAGGACGCAGCAGCCCTGACCGGCGCACTGTCCGCTCTGAACATCGGGGCCTGACCGGTGTCGGGTGCGGCCGACACCGCTCGTCCGCACCCGACGCTCGCCCGACCCGACCGAGGAGGTCCCGCGGTGGCTCATCCCGACGACACAGCAGCCGACGACTGGTTCGCCGCCGCACCGCCCGCTACGGGCGAACGTTCACCCGTCCCGCCCGCCAGTCCCGCCGCGTCCACCGACACCCCGCCGAACCGACGCCTCACCGTCCTCGCCCAGCACGGCCCAGGGTCCGACGACGAGTCTCTCGTGGACGCACCGTTACCGACGTTCGACAGGCAGACCCAGAACCTGCCCAGCGGCGGCACCGGTCCCGGTTCCAGGCGGTCGTGGTGGCGTCGTCACCGGTCCGCCGTGGCGGTCACCGCGTCACTCCTGGTTCTGGTGGGCGCGGTGGGCGCCGCCGCCGCGTTCCTCACCGAAGCCACCGAGGACACCATCACTGCGGCTCTAGCACCACTTCTTCCGACCACGCAGACGGCTCCGCCGGTCGCGGCGGAGTCGGCAGCGGGCGCCGCTGCCGCCGCGGACTTCACCTGGTGCGCTGGCCAAGGTGCCGGTGAGCCGGTCACCGAGGACACCACCGATCCCGGCCTGAGCGCTATCTGGCGTTTCGAGAAGGCGTTCTACTACGACCGTGACCCGGTCGCGGCCCGCGCCGTCGGTGCACCGGAAGCCGTCATGGCGTCGGCGGAGCGCCTGCGCATGGGCATCGACGCCCTCGAACCGGCGGTCGAGTTCTGCATCCTCGCCGACCCCGTCTCGCCCGGCGTCTACGACGTGACCGTGGTCGAACGCGGACCCGGTATCGACCCGCGCACATCCTCTCAACGCTTCGCCACCGCCGAGTCCGGCGGCACCACCTCCATCACCGCCATCACCCGCCGCTGATCCGAGCTCGACGAGAGGCACCACCCATGACCCCCGCCCCGCATCGCAGAACGGCTCGCGTCGCCGTCGCGGCCACCGTTGTCGCCGCGACCCTGCTCGCCGCCGCGACCGCGCACGCCGCACCGACCACGACGGCACCCGCCGCCACCGATGGGTGCGCACCGCTGCACCTGGTCGTCGTCCCCGGCACCGCCGAGATCGACGAGAACAGCTCACCCGACGCCGATTCCGGGTTCTTCTCCCGGCTCACCGTTCCGGCCATGCGCGACGCCAACTCCGGCGCCGAACCCGCGCTTGACCGCAGCTACGTCCCGTATCCGGCGTCGTTCGGCGGCAAGCCCGGTGATCGGTCTTCCGACACCTACGCGGCGTCCGTGCAGACCGGCATCGACAACGCCACCACCATGATCGGCGACATCGCGGAGAATTGCCCCGGCACCAGGGTGTTCGTCTCCGGGTACTCCCAGGGCGGTCAGATCGCCTCCGAGATCATCCGCGAGATCGGAGCCGGGACCGGACCCATCGACGCCGACCGGTTCGCCGGCGGCGCACTGTTCTCCGACCCCACACGCGGAGAGGGCGAACCGGTCCTCGGCGGCGGCGACGCCAGTCCCGCACCCGCCCCCGGTACCGACGGGGCAGCGGTGCAGTCCGTGCAGCTCGCACCGGCCGTCGCCTCGACACCACCCGCCGGGGGCGGCATCGCCCCCGACCCCGCCGAGGCAGACTTCGGCGCAGTCGCCGACCGCGTCGCCTCCTACTGCACCGCAGGCGATCTCGCGTGCGACACCCCCGCGAACACCCCCGCGGCGAAGATGGTCGCCAACATCGCCGGACAGTCCTCGATGGACACCCGCGACCCGGTGCGTATCCTCACCGACGTCAGCGCCGCCGTCGGACGCTCCGCACTGCTCACCGGCGCCTCGGTGGTCAACGACAACCTCGACTTCGACAGTGCCCGCGGTCAGTTCGAGGTCACCAGCGCCCCCGACACCGTGCTCGGGAAGATGGCCAAGTACTCCGACCCGACGGCCGTCGGCGACGACGAAGCCATCGACGAGGCGGTCAGCGCGGTCACCAAGATCGCGGGCATGGCGATCGGCGCTGCCATCACCGTCGCCAAGGACGTCATCACCCCGGAGACCATCGGCCAGCTCGCCGCCGTCGGCCTGACCAACCCCCCTGCCGCACTCGGCATCATCGCCGCGAAGGTCGGAATCGCCGCGGTCAAGCTGGTGCCCCCGGCAACGATCGACTCCGCCGTGAACGTCGCGTTTGACGAAGTCACCCGCACCATCGACGACAACGCCGGTCTCGCGCAGCTCGTCACCGACACCTCGTACTGGAACACTGCCGTCAAACACGGCTCCTACGACAGCGTCCCGGTCGGCAACCGCGGAGAGACGCCGGTGCAGTTGACGGTGCGGTGGATCGTCGCGCTCGCCGCAGACCTCACCGGCGACAGCACCCTCGCCGACAAGGTCGGAGCCGTCCTCGGAAGCAGCGCCCAGCTCCTCGCCACCCCCGATACCGTCCGCAGCGCAGGCCAGATCCTCACCGCGAGTGCGCGGACCGCCGTCGGCGCTGCACCGACGACCACCAGCTCGCCTGCACCGACGTCGGCCGGGTCCACCCCGACCGCCGCCAGGTGACCGACTCACCTGTAGAAGGAGACGTCGACATGGCCGCACAGCCGATCGACAATCACGAGCTCTACAGCGACGACACCTCGGGGTCGGCCCCGGTCGTCCCCGCCGGTCTGCGGATCCCACCGATCGACCGCCAGGCACCGGTCCACACGGAGCCGGTTGCCGGTGTCGGGCGACCACCGGTGATGTGGCTGCTCGGCGCACACGGCGGTGCGGGAGTGTCGACTCTCGCGCGCGTCTGGGCGCCCGCCGCCGACGCGCACGGCGGGTGGCCTGCCCACGACCGGTACCGGTCGGTCATCGTCGTCGCCCGCACCCACCGCACCGGGCTCGCCGCCGCGCACGACCTGCTGCTCCAGTCCGCCGCAGGTCTCACCGGTGGGTGCACCGTCCTCGGTCTGGCGCTGGTCCCGGACGCCCCGGGGAAGTTGCCGAAGACGCTGCGGCGCAGCGCCGACGTCGTCGCGTCCGCCGCACCCGCGGTGTGGCATCTGCCGTGGGTGCCGGACCTTCGCGTGCACACCTACTCCGACCTCGCGGTGTGGTCACCGGCCGAACCAGACCCATCGCCGCCCGGCCGGATGCGATCGGTGACCTCCGCGGCCGCCCCACATCCCGGCCTCGTCGCCGCCGGTCATTCCGCGTTCGCCGCCGCTCGACTCGCAGCTACCACCGCGCACTGACACCTATTGCTCTCGATATCGGAGGACCACATGCTCACCACCACTGCGACCTTGTTTCTGTCCCAGAACATCGGCGACGTCGCCCCTCAGGTACCTACCGGTGAGATCGGCGACAAAGTGTCTATGCTGCTCGGCTGGTTGATGTGGGGCGCCATCATCTGGCTGGTCGGTTCACTTGTCTATGCCGCCGCGACACTCGGAGTGTCGAAGAAGCACGGAGGCTCCGACGGCGGATCGGCGCTCATGTGGAACCTCATCGGCGCCGTGGTCGTCGGCGCTTCATCGGGTCTGATCAACGGCCTCGCGTTTTGACCCCCGACACAGTCGCCCCCGCCGCCGGTGCAGCGCCGTGAGCATTTATGCGCAGCCACCGACCGAGCCGGTGGAGTTCCCCGCCGAGGTTTGGAGCCCGTTGATGACGGCGCTGTCATGGTTGCTTTGGATCGGCATCATCGCCTGCGTGGCCGCCCTGGTTCTGTGCGGGGCAATCCTTGTCAACCAGCGCAAGTCCACCGGGGTGCAGATAGTCGAGAGTGCCACCCTCGCCCGCATCCTCCTCTGCGCCACTGTCATCGGTTCCTCGTCGGGACTCGCCCAAGCAGTCATGGCGTGAGAGCCCTCGCTGCGCTCCCCCAACGAAAGGTGCACTCCCCGTGGCACTGTCCCGATCCGCACATCTGAGCTCCGCCGTCGCCGTCGTCCTGATCGCCGCAGCGTGCGGGTCGGAGGCGAGCGACACCGCCGCCCCTGCCGAGGAACAGATCGACACCGCCTCTGCACCGTCCGACCTCGAGTGGCGCACGGTCGGGGGCGTCAGCGTGCCCAGTTCGCCCACGGCCGGACCGTCGACGGGAACCGGAGTGACCCGCCACGGCTACGACAAGAGCCCACAGGGAGCTGTTCTGGCCGCGATCAACGGGCAGACCGCGCTCGCCGTCGCCGACGATCGCACCTGGCCCGAAGTGGTCAACACCGTCACCGCACCGGGCCCGGGACGCGACGCGTTCGCGGTCGCCCGCTCCGCCGTCACCGTCGCCGGGACCGTGCCGCAGGAGTCCGCGCCGCGGTTCGTCGGCTTCGACGTCACCGCCTACGAGCCCGACGCGGCGACCGCCGCAGTGTCGGTGGCACAAACAATCGGCGAGGACTCACAGCTCTACAGCTACCCCGTCGCCCTGCAGTGGGTCGGCAACGACTGGCGGATCGTGCTTCCGACTCCCGAGGAGAACATCGACGCCGCCGAGCTCGACGACCTGGCCGGCTATACCGAACTGAAAGCTGCCTCATGAGCACCCCCGTCCACCGGTTGCTGATCGCAGCCGCCGTCCTCGTGGTCCTGGCCGTCATCGGTGGCCTGGTCTTCGTCGTTCCGAACCCCGGGGACGACGACGCGGCCACCGACACCGCTGACCCGTCGACGACGTCCTCGCCGGCACCGGCCCCACCCGTCCCGGGTTCGATCGACAACGGCCGCACAGGGTTCGGAACACCCGTCGTGGACATCCTTGGCCGTAAGGTCACCGTCCCGAACAACCCTGTCGGAGCGCCGCTCACGCAGGAGCCGGCAGGCGAGCGCAGCGGATGCGACACCGCAGGACCTGTCTCGTCTCCGTCCGGCGTGCAGATTCAGCAGACCGTCGGACTGCCCACGCTGGTCTCCACCAGCGACGGGCCCACCCGCGTCGAGGGCAACGTCCTCACCGGGTACGCCCGCACCCCCCAGGGCGCGGCGCTCGCCGGGTGGAACTGGATCGGCCGCGTCTACGGACCAGGCCCCGTAGCGAAGGACGCCTACGAGAAGCTGACCGTTGCCACCGACGAGCTGGCGCAGAAGTCGGCCGACCAGTCCTGGGACGGTGAAGGACTCAGCGGTTCCTCGTTCCCAGCCCCTGAGGCGTTCCGGATCATCAGTTGCACCGACGACTTCGCCTCCGTCGAGTACGCGATCAACATCCCCATCGACGACAACGGCCAACGGCGCACCACCCCCGCCTGGACCGTGATGCGAGCAGCACTGTTCCACGACAGCGGCGAGTGGCGAGCTCGACTCGACGGCCGATCCGTCTCCGCGACACCCGACGTCGCGAGCATCGCCGGATTCACCCCCTGGACACTCTCGTGACACGGCTGGCTCGGCTCACTGCGGCCGTCGTCGTTCTCCTCGCCCTGCTCGGTCTCGGCGCCGGCACCGCCGCCGCCCAGGAACCGACCCCGCCCCCGGTGGCCCCGGTGACCGGGATCGCCGACGAGAGCAACGCCTTCCAACAAGATCGGCGCGAATGCCTCGCCGAGACCGACGCACCGTGGATCGGGGATCTGATCAATGGTGCAACCGGAAACCTTGTACCGGAATCCTTCTGCCTGATCAACGCGTTCGAGGACAACCCCGGCGCGGCCGTGTCCACCGCAGCATCGTCCGCCGCCTCCGCGTTCTGGGGCGACTCCGTCGGCGACTTCGCCAAAGCCGTCATGGAGGGCAACGCGCAAGCGTTCCGCACCGTGATGACGTTCTGGATGACCACCGGCATACCGGGACTCGGAGCCGAGACGGCGATGTCGGGGCTACGCAACATCGTCTCCGGATTCACCATCGCGGCGCTGTTCGCCTCCATCGTCATCGCCATGACCAAACTCGCCATTGCCCGCAAACAGGCCGTGATGGAAGGGGCGACGGAGACCGCGAATATGTTGGTGCGCACCGTGTTCACCGTCTCGCTACTGCCGGTGCTGGTGCTCATGCTCCATCAGGGCGGGGATGCCGCGTCGGCGTTCGCCCTGAAGGAGTTTGTCGGGGCAGACCTGAACGAGAAGATCACCGCCATCACCGCGTTCGACGACAAGACCGGACTGGGACCAGTGTTCGCCCTCGCGTGCGCCGGTTTCGCCTTCCTCGGCTCTGTCGCCCAGCTCATCGCCCTGCTCATCCGCGAAGCGGTGCTCTGCGTCGTCGTCGCCGTCATCCCGCTCGCCGCAGCATCCTCGGCAACCGCTACTGGGCGCTCGTCCTACAAGTCGATGATCGCCTTCACCATCGGTGCGTTGCTGTTCAAGCCCGTTGCGACGCTGCTGTACCTGTTCGCGTTCTGGGCGCAGTCCGCGACGTCCGGTGATCCGGTGTCCTCGGTGATCATCGGGTCTGCGCTAGTGGCGATCGTCGGGTTCGCGCTGCCCACGCTGGTGCGGATCATTGCCCCGGCCGCGGAGACCATCGCCGCCGGGGGATCGCAGGCCGCGGGCCTCGCTGCCGCCGGTGGGGCGCTGGCGGGTGGGGCCGCCGCGACCGGTGCTCGCGCACTGGGCGGTATGGCACGGACCATCTCACCGGCGGCATCCGGCGGCGGTGGCGGCGGGATGGGCGCTGCGGGTACCGGCGCGAGATCGGTTGCCGGGATGCAGGGCCGCTACACGGGCGGGTCGGCCTCGGCCGGCTCGTCGGGACGATCCGGACCCACGGGCGCGCTGTCGAGAGCGGCCTCCGTTGGACGACGGGCGACGGGCGGTGTCATGTCCGGGGCCGCGGGCGCGATGCGCACTGCCGGCTCCGGCGTCCGGGGGGCCGCACAGGTCGCCGGGAGCCTCGGCGCCGCCGCCGACGGCGCAGTCGGCAACTACCACGGACGGGTTCAGCGATGACCGCACCTACGTTCTCCTCCACTGCGGCCGTCCACGAGGAGCCGGCGATCTACTCCGCCGGAACGCGCCCCAAAAGCACCTTCGCGTTCGGGCTGTCCAACAAGGTCATCGCCTACGCAGGCGGTTTCTTCGCCCTCGCGTTCGCGGTCCTGATCTGGGGCAACGCCCCCGCAGGGTTCGCTCTCATGTCGCTCGGCGCGGTGCTCCTCGTGCCGCTGGCGATCGCGCCGGGCGGGCGCTCCCTCTACGAGAAAGGCCACCTGAGAATGCAGTTCTTCCGCAGCCGCGTCAGCCGCTCCGCCGAGTACCACGCCGGACCTCACTCGTCGATCCCCGGTGGCCGCTACCGGCTGCCCGGGTGGTTGGCGCACACCACGCTCTACGTCGGAATCGACCGGCACGGCAACGAGTTCGGGATGATCCATCACCCCAAGAAGCAGCGGTACACCGTCGTCGTCGACTGCCTCCCCGGCGGCGACGAAGCGGTCGCCCGCGGAGAGAAGGACCTCTACACCGCCGAGTGGGGTGTCTACCTCGCCGACCTCGGACTGCCGGGCGACATCGTCGGCGCCGAGGTGGTCGTGGAGAACATTCCCGCGACCGGACTTCGCCTCTCCCGCCTGGTCGAGCGTGAGGTCGTCCCGTACGCACCGGAGCTGTCGACGGCGTTCGTGCGGCAGTCGTCGGTGCGGATGCCGTCGGGCCGGCACCGCACGCTGGCCCGGTTGTCGATCACCTTCCGCGCCACCACCAAGGAACGGCAGAACGATCCGGAGGAGATGGCGGCCGAGCTGGCGCGGCGACTGCCGGACCTCTACGGCAACCTTGCCGGGGCGGGCATCGACGCGCAGCCTATGACCGCGGCGGAGATCACCGCCGCGGTGCATCGTTCGTACAACCCGTCGACGGAGAACGATTTCGAGGAACTGGACATCGCGGGCCTCGATCACGGGGTGGCGTGGGAGGACGCCGGTCCCGGCCGCGCCTCATCGGTGTGGGGGCAGTACCGGCACGACGGTGTCGTCTCCGTCGTCTACGAGATGGCCGCGCCGCCGGAATCGGTGTTCACCGACACCGTCCTCAAGCCGCTGCTCCAACCGCACGACGACCTGCTCCGAAAACGGCTCACCCTGATCTACCGGCCGTTCTCCGCCGGCGACGCGGCGAAGAAGGTCGAGAAGCAGCACCGAGACGCCCTGCACGCCATCAACTCCCGCGGAGCGAAGATCAGCTCCGCCGAAGCGGAGAAGCGCCTCGAGATCACCTCGCAGACCCGCAAGGAGATGGTCGCCGGGGCCGGACAACTGCGCTACTCGGCGCTGGTGACGATCACCGTGGCCGATCCCGCCGACGTCGCGAACGCTGCCGCGGTCATCGAATCGCTCGCCGCTCGCGCTCGCCTCGGTCTGCGCCGCGCCCACGGCTTCCAGGACGCCGCGTTCGCCGCCGGCCTGGGCGTCGGGTTCCTGCTGCCCGACCACGTCACCACCTCGGCGCTGGTGCGGCACAGCTGAGCCGGCCGCACCACCCCCGTCCGCACCGCCCGCCTGCGCTCGCCCGCCCCGCCCGCCGTTCCCACCGGAAGGTTCTCCATGAGCATCGCCACCAGTCCCCGCCATGATCTCGATCCGGACGCCGGCGTGGAGGTTCAGCTGCAGATGCTCCCTCGCGGGGTGCGCTGGTTGATCGCCGACGTCGACTACGAGCAGTTGGCGCAGCGCATCGCCGACGGCGACGATGACGAACCGGCCTGGTGGACCCGCACCGGCCTCGGGCTGGCCCGGTGGCGCAACGCCCACGGTGAGGTGACCGAGGAACTGACGGGCGATCCCTGGTGGCGCGGAGCCAAGCGCGCCACCTCCCGCGGATACACCGGCCCCGGTGGAGGCCGGATGCTCGCCGTCCCCGCGCCCATCGAGTACGAGGCATCATCGGTGCAGGTCTGCGGGTTCAACCCGTGGGCCATCGGCGCCGCCGCACCGGCCTCGGGCACCATCGTCGGCCAGCACGCCATCACCGGCGAGGCCGTCTCGTGCGACCCGTTCGCCTACTTCCGCGACAACCACATCGCCAACCCGTCGATGTTCGTCCTCTCCCTCCCCGGACTCGGGAAGTCATCGCTGATCCGCAAGATCCTGCTCGGCGCGATCGCGTGGGGCCAGACGCCCATCGTCGCCGGCGACATCAAGGCCGAATACGTCAAGCTCGCGCACCTCGTCGGCGGCCAGGTCGTCACCCTCGGCTACGGCGGCGGGCACCTCAACCCGCTCGCCGCCGGCACCCTCGGCCAGGCCGTCGCCCGCATCCGCCGCGCCCGCGTCGACGCCGCGGCCGCCGGGGACCGCGCCAGGGTCGCCCAGCTCGACGAACTGATCGGCACGGCCGAGCTGACCGTGCGGACCCGACAGGTCAACGCCGTGTGCGCCCTGGTGGAGCTGATCCGCTACGACACCCACTCGGTGAAGGCGTTCGAGAACTCCCTCATCGGTACCGCCCTCGACGAGCTCTACTCCGACGGCGGATTCAGCTACGACCGGCCCCCGCTGCTGGTCGACCTGTACGAACGCATCGACGCCGGATCCGCGGCGATGCAGCGCGCGGCGTACCAGACGACGCGCGAGGGATACCGGGAGCAGATCACCGAGCTGATGCAGGCGCTCGGCGCGCTCATCTCCGGCCCGCTCGGTGACATCTTCGCCGACCACACCTCCGAACCGCTCGACCTCGACGCCCCCGTGATCGTCATCGACGTCTCCTCCCTCGACCGCGGCGACACCACCCTCAAAGCGGCCGTGATGCTCTCTTGCTGGGCCGACGCCTACGGCACCGTCGAAGCCGCGCACCTGCTCGCCGACGCCGGACTGGACCGCCAGCGGCTGTTCCTGCTCGCCCTCGACGAGCTGTGGCAGGTCATCGGGGCCGGCCCCGGCATGGTCGCCCGCGTCAACGAGATCTCCCGCCTCAACCGCACCGACGGCGCCGGGCTGCTGATGATCACCCACACCGGCCGCGACCTCGAGACCCTGCCCACCGAAGCGGACATCAAGACCGCCAAAGGGTTCATCGACCGCGCCGGGATGGTCGTGTGCGGGGGGCTGCCCATCGGTGAGGTCGAACGACTCTCCGGCGAGCTCAAGTTCACCCCCGCCGAAGCGAGCATGGTGACCTCCTGGTCCCGCGGGGCCGCGCTGCGCTCGGCGGAGCGGCGCACCGCACGCGCCCCCATCGGGCGAGGGAAGTTTCTGATCAAGGTCGCCAAGGACAACACCCCCGGCATCCCTATCCAGACGGTGTTCACCGACGTCGAGCTCGACACCGGAGTCCACGACACCAACGCGCGCTTCGCGGAGTACTTCCAGGGTGGCCGCGGCGACCTGGCCGCCGCCCACACCGGCACCGGGGACTTCTGATGCGGCCCCGCTACGAGGCGGACGTCCGGAACTGGGCGCTGAGCACCTACCGGTCATCGCGGCCGAACTACGCCTCCCGCGACCAGTGCGTCACCGCCATCGCCGAACAGATCGGGGCGCACGTCAACACCGTGAACCGGTGGATCAAGACCGAGTTCGGGCCCTCCCGCGCCCCGGCCGCCGACGAGGTCGTCGCGAAGCTGCGGGCCGCCGAGGCCGAGATCGAGCGGCTGCTCGCGGTCAACCGCCGACTCACCGACCGGCTCGCCGCGGTCTCACCGCGTTCGGTGGCCGCCGAGTCGGTCATGAGCGGGGCGCGGCGGTGAAGAAGGGCGGGATCGTCGCCCTCGTCGCGGTCCTCGCGGCGGCACTGTTCGTGGTCCTGTTCGTCACCACCCTCAGCCCCTCGGGCGACGAGGACTGCCTGCCCTTGGGCACCTCGGTGCCGTCGGCCGGGGGCGTCCCTGCCGGGTCGTTCGCCAAGCCCATGAAGACCGGCGAAGCGCAGCTCACCAGCGGCTTCGGGCCACGGTGGGGAACGCAGCACAACGGCATCGACCTCGCCGGTCCGATCGGCACCCCCATCTACGCCTACGCCGACGGTGTCGTCTCCAAAGCGGGTGAGGCGCAGGGATTCGGGCAGTGGATCGTCCTCGACCACAACATCGGCGGGCGCGTCGTCTCCACCGTCTACGGGCACATGTTCCCGGACGGCGTCCTCGTCAAGGTGGGGGACCGGGTCACTGCCGGCCAGCACATCGCGAACGAGGGCAACAACGGCGACACCACCGGAGCGCACCTGCACTTCGAGTACCACCCCGGCGGGTGGACGCAGGGCGGCGGCATAGACCCCGCCCCGTACGTCGCAGCCGCCGAACCCGGTAGCGGCACACCGGGGTCGGCATCCCCGACACCGCAGGTTCCGGCCGCCCCGGACACGTCGGTGGGGACTGGGGCCGCCGAGATGGCGGAGCTCCCGGCCTCGGTGGGGTCGGAAGAGCACTGGCAGGTCGACACGGCCCGCGTCGCCCGCGCCGTCCACGCGAAGTTCCCGCAGATCACCAACATCGGCGGGTGGCGGCCGTCGGATCCGATTTCCCAGGATCACCCGTCCGGGCGGGCCGCGGACATCATGATCGACAACTGGTCCTCCGAGGAAGGCAAGGCACTCGGCGATCAGGTGAAGGACTATCTCTGGGCCAACCGCGAGGTGTTGCAGATCGAGTACATGATCTGGCGACAGCAGTACATTCCCTCCGACGGTGAACCGAACATCATGGAGGACAGGGGATCACCGACGCAGAACCACTTCGACCACGTCCACGTCACCACCGTCGGCCACGGACCGCCCGCGCCCGGGCAGAGATACGGGGCGGTACCGGGTGGAGCGGGATCGGCACCGAAGGCGAACGGCACCTGCACCACCGCACCCGGCGCGGGTATCGGCGACCACGCCGACCTCGCGGCCGGTCAGATCCCACCGGAGTTCGAGAAGTGGCTTCCGCTCTCCGCCGCGCAGTGCCGCGAACTCTCCCCGGCCGTCCTCGCTGCACAGATCAAGCAGGAGTCCGGGTTTCGGGCCGGTCTGACCAGTCCTGCCGGGGCACGCGGCTATACCCAGTTCCTGCCCGGCACCTGGTCGTCCTACGGATTTCCAGTCGACGACGAGACCGGTGAGGTCACCGGACCCGCCGGAGCCGGAGACCCGGACGACGTCGGGGATGCGGTCATGGCGCAAGGACGGTACAACTGCACCGTCCTCGACGACCTGCGGCCCGGCATGGAATCCGGTGCCATCACCGGTGATCCGGTGGAGCTGATGCTCGCCGGGTACAACGCCGGCCCCGGAGCCGTCCAACAGTTCGGCGGCATCCCCCCGTACGCGGAGACACAGAACTACGTCACCACCATCACCGCCACCGCCGGCGACTACGACCTCGCCCGATGACCCGCCAAGGAGCCACCGTGTTCGACACCCACCACCGCCGACGCCCCACCACCGCCACCGTGCTCGCAGCCCTGGCCGTTGTCCTGATCGTCGCCGTCGGCACCGCCGTTGCGCTGTGGGTCACCGGCGACAGCGACGACACCCCCGCGGCCGGGGGAACCGACGCCGGGTTCACCATCGACGCCGTCGGAACCGACCCGATCGACGTCGCCACCGTCGTTATGGCCGGCGTGTTCACCTGGCAACCGGCAGTTCAGGACTCGACCTGGGACGCCCTGCACACCCAGGCAAGTCACCTCACCGGCCCGATGGCCACCGCCGCCGCACAGGCGCCGTCACCGGCCCCGAAACCCATCTCGGACTGGGCGGCGTGGGCACGCAGCGGCGACACCCTCACCGCCGTCGTACGGCCCGACGGGGACACGACCATCGACGGCGACACTGCCACCGTGCCGATCACCATCGCGCAGACCGTGCAACACCAGTCCGGGCAGGCCACCCCGTACACCACCTACACCGCCACAGTCACCGTGAACGACGCCAAGGGGCAGTGGAAGGTCCGCGACTACCGGATCACCAGCAGCAGCCTGTGACTGCTAGTAGGCGCATGAGGTCGACGATGCGCACGCTTGGTCGCAACTGTGCAGAACGGTTTCCGTCGAGCGACTAGTATGGCACGACCGGGTAGGCCGGCCGAGGGGTCATTCTTGACTGGCCACGAGTGCCCGAACGCTAGGACGGGTTCATCCCATGCTCGGGGGTGACTCCCCGCAGCGGGCACGAACGTCACCGTGGGTGGCGACACGGCGAGTGTCGGAGTGCGAGACCACCGGCGAGCACTGTGTGTGGATCGATGAGAGACCACGTCGAGAAGCGCCGCACGTGCGCCATCGAATCTCAAAGCTTCAGCGACTTGCGCTGTTCGGAGGGCATCGTAGCCGGTTCGCGAGCCGGTCGAACTGTGTCAGGGCGTCAAACTATGCTGTGTGACGGTCAGGCAAAGGAGGTGGTGGTGACCGCTCAGAAAGTGCTAGACGACCTCGTAGAGGTACTCGGCTACCGGAACTCTCGCGGGTACGTAGACGACACCGTTGAGCCCGGAGACCGCGGGATGATCTGGACCGACCTTCAGATGAAGTGCGGCGTTTCTGCAGCGTTCTTCAAGGGATCCGTACCCCTAGTGGCCTTCGTCGCCGCTGACACCCGCGACGCCGCCATGAATGCTCACGCGCGCTTGTGGAATTACGGCAGAGTTCCCGTCTTGCTTGCAGCGACCACGAACGGGGTACTTGCTCTCAGCTCCAACACCGCCCAGGCGTCGGATAAACCCGACGCAGCGCTGTTGGCAGAAGCGCTGCATGGACAAGAAATTCTCTCAGTACTAGCCGACTTCACCCGGTTCAGCGTTGAATCAGGCCGCCTGGCAAGCCGAAGGTCGAAGCAGCTCGACACACAGAACCGCGTCGATAACCTCTTACTCCGAAATCTCCGGACCGTGAGATCTCGCCTGATTGCCGCCGGCGTGCACACGGACGAGATAGAGCCTCTACTAGGCCGATCGATTTTCGTGCGCTACCTCGAAGATCGAAAGATTCTTCAGCCTGATGACCTGCGTCAACTCGGACAACCCGCTTCGCTTGACGCGGCACTCGACGACGGGTGGGACGCGTTGTCCTCGCTGTTCGAATACATGTCTGACCATTTCAACGGGGACGTCTTCCGCCGAGACAACCTTCCTCGTGCGCTCCCCCAGGTCGCCCTGCGAGTACTGTCGGACTTTTTTCAAGGAACGGACCTAGATACCGGGCAGGCGTCACTCTGGCGGTACGACTTCGCCATCATTCCCCCCGAGCTGATCAGCTCAATCTACGAGCAACTTCTCGCACCCCAGCAGAAAAACGACGCCGCCTACTACACTCCCCGTCGCGTAGTTGATCTCGTCCTCGACGAGGTGTTACCGATACATAACGGACCTGTACCACCGACTGTGCTTGACCCAGCATGTGGGTCCGGCATTTTCCTTACCGAAGCATTCCGCAGGCTCGCGTATCGACGTAGAGCCTTCACAACATCACGTCCGAGTTATTCGGAGCTCAGTACGTTGCTCGTTGAATCGATATTCGGTATCGACCGAAACCCCGACGCCATTGGAGTCACTGCGTTCAGCCTCTATCTCGCTCTCCTTGAGCATGTCGAACCTCGGACGATCTGGCGTGACGTGCGTTTACCCGACCTTGTTGGGACAAATCTAGTCATCTCCGATACTTTCACCGAAAACCAACTAAGCCATCGCCAGTTCGATATTATAGCCGGCAACCCACCATGGCAGAGCACCCTAACGCCAGACGCGCGAAAGTACTTGCACAACCAAGGCCGCCAAACACCGGACCAGCAGATAGCCGTTCCATTCATCTGGAAAGTCCAAGCAATGCTTAACCCAGGCGGCACAGCCGGCCTGGTCCTTCCCGCTAAGACAATCCTCCACAACCGGAGTGGCCCTGCCGACCGGTTCCGTCTGGAGTTTTTCCGCGATCTTCGTGTGCAAACCATAATTGACCTGTCACCGCTGCGTAAAGAGCTCTTTGGCGCAAAGAGCCCCGCCGCTGTAGTCATTTTTCATGCCTCAGCACCAAGGTCGGACGACTACATTCTTCACGTGTCGCCGCGCCGAACCCCAATAGCGGAAATGATCGACGGCATTGTCGTGCCACAGCAGAATCTGCAAACGGTAGCCAGGTCGCAATCCACAATCGATCCGTCAATTTGGAAAACCCTGCTGTGGGGAAGTCCGAGAGACTTGAACCTAGTGTCACATCTCAAACAATCTTTTGGCACTTTGGACGTTCACGCAAGAACTCGCGGCTGGCGTCGAGGGCCTGGTTTCCAACTCGCTAAAAATGGCGACAAGAACGACGCCACTCATTTGCACGAGTTACGCCACTTGCCAGCGAGGCTACTTGTAGCCCTCCGTGCACCTTCAGAAGATTCCTTAGAGGAACCCATCACCACTTCGGTAATGCATCGACCACGTGAGCAAGCTATTTACCTGGCTCCTCACATACTTATGCGGAAGGGTTTTAGAGAGACTCCGGTTGCCGCTTTTGCGCCCTATAATACAAGCTTCACAGACAGTTTGTTTGCGCTTGCTGGATCAGCTAAACATGCATCTGAGTTACGGGCAATAACGGCTGTCCTCTGTTCGTCTGTTGCACAGTACTGGTACCTCATGACATCGAGTTCATGGGGCGTTGAGCGCGAACAGTTGCAACAACGCGAATGGCTGAGCCTCCCGCTGCCAATCATCAATGAATCATCCCTCGCTGCGTTGAGCGACATAGTTGCGGGTGGTCGTGACGATTGGCGCGAACAAGTTGATCACATCGTGGAACGCGAGGTATACAAGCTGACGAACGAGGAACGTCAACTGATCTCGGACTCGCTTACATACAAGCTTTCCGAGCTCAAAGATGGACCAATGTCGCAAGCTTACGAGGCAATGTCCGACGCCGATCTCCGCGCCTACGCGCGCGCACTCAAGCAACATTTGGATTCGCTTGAGCTTGGCGCCTGGACTGCGCGATTGAGCGAAACGGCAGAAGGTTATGTTCGCATCACATGCATCTATAGCGACCTCGTCGGACTTCCCGCGACCGGGCCAGAGTTTACTATCGGGCACCTCCGGGGCGCCGACATAGAGGTGCTCGAAGAATCATTTTCGTCGGCGACCATAGTGGAGCCTCAGGCGATTATTCTAAATGATGACGAGATTCACATCGTTAAACCAAATCGCCGTGTGAATTGGACGGTCAGTGCAGCGGCAATCGACGCGGCTGACATCTTTCAAGCGTTACTGAGCAGCGAAGACGCATCTTCCTGGGGTGGTTATGCTTGAACGGGCCAAAGACCGAGTCTACGGACGAATGGACGCCGTTGTTCATAGTCGCGCAGTTGGACGGCTTCCGATACTAGTTCATGATCTGGTGAACGAAGCGCTTGTCAAGTGGGCTGGTAACAACTGGCACACCTTTGACAACGCAGAAATCAACTGCAGCATTCAGCTCTTCCGGTGGCTGGTCGAAGCTCGCAGGCTCAACAGTCGCTTCTACCCGCTCCAGATCAACATCGAGAATATTGTTCCCACATCGGCCATGATTGAGGGGCAGCAATCCGCGGCTGGGGCATCGAGACCCGATTTTCGCATTTCGGTGCAAGAAGGTGGGGTAGCACTGGAGGCCAAGCGAGTGACAGATTCAACCAGACACTGCCGAGCGTACGTGTACGAAGGAATGGCCCGCTTTGTAAGCTCAAGCTACGGCGCAAATGAACGCTGGGGAATGATGATTGGATACATCCAAGAGCCAAGCACTGCCGATCTCCAATCCCGCGTGAACGGCTACGTAACTACGCATGCACTGATGGGAATAGGCCACGAATTGGCCAGCACCAATCGGAGCGGCAACACCGAGTGGTTGAGTTCGGACCATAAACGGCCATCGAACAAGGCGATTCGCCTCGACCATGTGTGGCTCAAGCTGCCCTAACTGCGTGGGATGGGCCGGGCGCGGTTTGGTTGATCGCTGTCTTACTGGGCAGAGCACCCCACGAGCATCGAGGACGCGGCCGAGGAATCGTCAAGCGCGAAGCGCATGATCCGCGTTCGCGCAGACTGCCCACCAGTACGAGCGCCCGGAGTAGCACGCCGATCGATCCATGCCTACTATTCGTACAACGCCGTGCAGGCCCTGGTTCGATAAGATACGGTCGTCTCGGTTCGACCGTCGATGAGGGTCACGGTCGAGCGTCCATCCAGCACGACCTTGGCTTCTGCGCGTTCATATCGCGCAGGACGACCGGGTCGAGAGCTGCCCGACGCTCCCAGTGAGGCCCTTCATGTCGAACATCCGCGATACCAGCAGTCATCCGCACCATGTCGCCTACGACGCTTATGTCCGCGCTCTCGCGGCGACCGTAGCGGCAGTGAATAATCACAAACACATTGGACGCAGCTCCCTCGCGGAACCGAGTCATCGCCGTCGGTCCATGTCCGCGTCCGCACTTGCGCCGGCATCGACCGACCTAGAGATAGGGGGTTTGGCCGCCTGCGCCGCCGCGGCCACTGTGGCGGCCGCGGTGGCACGCGCTGAGCTCGACAGGGACCCGTCGGCGGAGGCGTTCATGGCGTCTATGCGCGCAGATGTCTATGACTCAGCGTGGCACGAGCGTCTAGTCGACTCGGGGGTCGACATGAGCGACGTCCGCGACGATTACGTTGCTACCGGTATCGCGAGCTACTCGCCACTGTTCGAGGGAAGCCCCGATGTCGAGGTGCTGATAGCTGCAGAGCTCGACGTCGTCGCCGAGGACGCTCTCGACGCGGCATTCGGGCCTTCTTGGCAGCCGGTGACCCGCACGGAGCTGGTGACTCCACCGACCGGCCTCGCCGCGACCGGTCAGGATGTCGACAACAGCGAGGTTGCCGACGTCATGGACCGCAGGCGGACCTGGGCTTTAAACCTGGACGACGGGGTGGACCTGTGATGGCCAGGAACGCCCCGACCGCCCGCGGCGCGGGTACACGGTCGTCGACGATCCCACTGGTCGGAATCCTGGCGCTTATCGCATCACTGCTGTTGTCCTACGGTGCACTGTGGGCCGGCTACGCCGCCTCCGGCACCAGCACCCTGGTGCCGGGCAACCCGGTCCAGGCGCTGATCGAGGTCGCGGCCGGCTCCCTGACATGGCCGACTCTGTCCACCGTCGTCCTGGTCCTCGCAGCGATGCTTGCCGTTGCAGCGTTGATCGGGATCGCGGTCCTGCGCCGTGGGCGTGGGACGACCGCGGTCGACGCCAAGGCCAAGTTGATGGCGTCGCCGTCGGAGCTGACCGGTGTCACCGGCAACCAGGCCCGCACCCGCGCACGCCAGCTCCGCCCCGGCCTCGCGCTGGTGAAGACCCTGTCCGACAGCGACACCGGCGCGGTGGTGGGGCGCACCGTCCGCGGCCGGGAAAAGCTGTTCATGTCCTGGGAGGACATGCTGTTCGCCCTCGCCGGTCCTCGTATGGGCAAGACGGCGGCGTTGGCGATCGACGCGCTCTGCGGGGCACCGGGCGCGGCGCTGTTCACCTCGAACAAGCGCGACGGCCACGACCACACCCGCGGTGTCCGGGAGGAACTGGGTGGGGTGTGGCGCTACGACCTTCAGGCGATCGCCGAGGGGTCGGCCACCGGCGACGATGGGTTCTGGTGGAATCCGTTGCGCTCGGTCGACTCGATCGTCAAGGCCCGCAAGCTCGCCTCCTACTTCGCCGCCGCGTCCCGCGACGACTCCGCCCGTGTCGACGCCTACTTCGACGGCGGCGCACAGGAGCTGCTCGCGCAGATGATGTTCGCAGCCGCGTCGGGCGGCGGCGACCTGCTGCACGTCTACGGGTGGCTCTCCGACGAGGAGAACGAACTCCCCCAACGACTGCTGGAGCGGCACGGGCATCAGATCGTGGCGATGCGCCTGGAATCGGTCCGGGGTCTGAACCCGCGCCAGCGTGACGGCCTGTACGACATGGCCCGGCGCTTCATCGGACTGCTCGAAGAACAGTCCTACGCGATGAGCGTGCTCCCACCGGACCGCGTCGACCTCTCCCACGAGGGCTACATCGACACCGCGATCGGCCGCACCGTGCGCTACCCGCACAGCCTCGACGAGTTCGTCGTCGAGGACTTCGTCGCCGGCACCGACACTCTCTACGCACTGTCGAAGGAAGGCCCCGACTCGTCCTCCGCACTCACCACCGCGCTGATCGGGTCGATCATCGACGCGGCCCAACGCACCGCGCGGCTGAGCCCGTTCGGGCGGTTGCGGGTGCCGATGCTCGCCGTCCTCGACGAGGCCGCGAACGTGTGCCGCCTCCCGGAGCTTCCCGCCTGGTACTCGCACCTCGGATCGCAGGGCATCTGCGTGATGACGGTGGTGCAGAACCTCTCCCAGGCGCAGCGGGTGTGGGGACAGGACGGAGTCAAGCAGCTCCTCGATGCCGCCAACTTCCTCTGGTACGGCGGCGGCCTCAAGGACAAGAACACTCTCTCCGAGCTGTCCGCGCTGGTCGGTGACCACGACGTCGAACGGTGGTCCAACTCGCGTAACGGCGGAATGTTCGCCTCCGGATCGACCTCCCGGTCGCAGTCCTGGTCGAAGGAGCCGATCCTCACCGTCGACGACCTCGCCGCGATCCCCAAGACGCGTGCACTGGTGCAGATCTCGGGCAACCGTCCGGTGCTGGTGGAGAAGGTCTACTGGTCCGACGGACCCAACGCCGACGGCATCCGGGCATCGCTGGCCACCTACGGCGTCACCGACACCGACCCGGACGACGACCTGGACGACGAGTCCGACGACGTCGCCGCTACTGCGGGCACCGAGAAGACCGACGGCGTGGAGGCGTTCCTGTGAGCGTCGACGCCGCCGCCGCCGACGCCGCACCCGCCGCAGAAACGCCGGAACGCAAGTACGCGTCCATGTTCGAGTGGTTCGACCGCTGGTACTCCCCCACCATCGCCCGCCGCCTGTCCGGGACGGCCGGCAGGAGTGGCCGCGTCTTCTGCCCGCAGTGGTGGCGGCACGACGAGGTCGTCCGGCGGCTGCGCGATCTGTGGCTGGCGTGGGAGGGGGCGGAGGCGAGCGACAACCCGGGCGCGCCGTCCGCGTGGTGGGTGCACGACGCCGACCCGCACCTGCGGGTGCTGCTCGATCCGGAGAACGGGCCGATGTACCAGTGCAGCAAGGACAAACACACCGACACCCGGCCGTTGCGGGCGAGCTTGCTCCCGCCGCCGCCGGGGTGGTTCGACGGTCTCGACTGACCGTTCCCGATACCTGACGCAAGCACCACATGGGCCCTGGTGGGTCCGGCTAGACCCACCAGGGCTGCAGCGACCGGAGATCGCGCTCCGGCCGACGACGACGATAACGGCCCCCACCGTGCGCGGTGGCCGCGGCCGGTGACGTACCGCCGACTAGGAGCGCGATCTCGTGGCCAAGAACTCAGATGACAACCAGCTCGATTTGTTCGCCGACGGAGAGGACAGTGACACCCATGATCGACCCGACAACGCAGGACGTGATGAAGCTCTACCTGGAGCACGTGGGATTGCCGACGGAGCTGAGCCCGGAGGACCAGCAGGAGTTCCTCGAGAGGGAGAGCGAGCGGATCGCGGAGCGGATCGACAACATGAAGGTCCACATGCAGGACCAGGTGCTGACCCGGTACGTGCGGGAGAACGGGCACCCGGCTCCACACTCGGAGCAGGTGGGTCTGATCAATCAGGCGTGGGCGCAGGCGACGGACTTCGTGATCAACGAGGAGATCTACGGGAAGCTCCCGGAGGACATGGAGGCGTATCCGCCGGACCAGGAGAGCGCGGAAACGGAAGCGGAGCGGGACCGAGCGCGGATCCAGGTGCACAGGAGCAACCCGGAACGGTGGCGCCAGCCGGTGAACTGCGAGGACCCGGCGACCTCGACGCGGCAGTTGCAGGACCTGCTGTGGGAGGAGAAGCCGTCGAGGTTCCGCTACTACGCAGTGCACCTTCTGCAGGCGAGGATCGAGGACGACCAGCCGTACCCGACGTCCCGAGAACACCCGCTGTATCCATCGTTCACGAGCCTGCTCGACGAGAGGGTGGCCGAGTACGCGGCAAGCGGAAAGTAACCCGCCGCAGCGAGAACGACGCCCAACTGGACCTGTTCGCGTTCGACGCCGACGGGGCCGCACCGATCGACCCCACCGGGGCCGACATCGGTGCCTCACCGCTGCCCGCGCCGCGCGATCCCGCCGAGCTCGTCGCCGAAGCTACGGCCACGACCGCCGCACCGGCCCCTGCCGTGGTCCCGACAGCGGCCCCCACCCCGATGCCCGCCGCCGTTCCGACACCGGCGGAGCTGGTGCGCGACGCCTACGGGCGGCTCGCGCGGGAGGACGAGGCGTCGGTGCGGTTGGTGCGTATCCGCGCCGACCTCGCCGGCACCCTGACCGACGACCAGATCACCGAGGCGCTGCTGGGGATGCGCCGCGACAGCGATATCTCCCTGATCCCGGAGGAGAACCAGAAGACTCTCGAACGCGAGGATCACGCGGCCGCGGTGAGCTTCGGCAACCAGAACCGGCACCTGTTGTCCATCGACGGCCGCCGCGTCGATCAACTCATCGGCGCGGCCCCGCAGGTGACGCAACCCGCCGACGAGCGTGTGGCCGACACGGTCACGACCGAGCCGGTGGTGACCGCAGTCGAGGACACCGTGGACGCCGCGGTGGAGATCGTGGACACGGTCGAGCCGGCTGCCGCCGATCCTGCCGACGCGATGTGGACGGTCGATCCTGTGGACTTCCGCCCGGGCACACAGGTGTTGGTGCCGTCCGGCACGAAAGCGCGGGTGACGGCGAACATCGACGCTCTGCGCACGCTGGCTGCGATCACCGCGCAGGACCGCTACGCCACCGAAGCCGAGCAAGCGGTGCTGGCCCGCTGGTCGAGCTGGGGCGCGACCCCGCAGGTGTTCGACCCTCGCCGCCCCGACTGGGCGGCCGAACGCGAGCAGATCCGCGACCTTCTCGACGACACGGCGTGGGGGCAGGCGCAGCGCACCATCCTCAACGCCCACTACACCGACCCGGCGATCGCGGCCGCGATGTGGGACGCCACGATCCGGGCCGGGTTCTCCGGCGGCCGGGTGCTCGAACCGGGGTGCGGTGCGGGCACATTCATCGCCCACGCCCCGGCGTCGGCGCAGATGGTCGGTGTCGAGCTTGACGCCACCACAGCCTCGATCGCGGCGGCACTGTCCCCGTCGGCGCAGATCCGCGCCGAAGGGTTCGAGAAGACCAGCGTCCCGCAGGGCTCGTTCACCGCGGTGATCGGCAACGTGCCGTTCGGTGACTACCGGCTCTACGACCCGGTGCACAACCAGGCCAAGCACTCGATCCACAACCACTTCATCGTCAAGTCGCTGGCGCTGACCGCCCCCGGCGGGTACGTCACCGTCCTGACCTCCCGCTACACCCTCGACGCGCAGAACCAACGAGCACGCCGCGACATCGCCGCCCTCGGCGACCTGGTCGGCGCGGTCCGGCTGCCGTCCAACGCATTCCGACGGGTCGCCGGCACGGAGGTCGTCACCGACATTCTCGTGCTGCGTCGCCGCGAGGACGGCAAGAAACCCGCTCCGCTGACCGAGCGATTCCTCGGCCTCGAGAACGCCACCGCCCTGGACGACACCGGCGAGGACGAAGGCGTACCGATCAACGCCGTCTACACCGATCACCCCGAATGGGTGCTCGGTGAGCTGCGGGTCGGGCACGGGATGTACGGGGAGGACACCCTGTCCGTCGCCGCCCGCGCCGGGGCCGACCTGCCGACGCTGGTCGAGGACTCGCTCGCCGCGATCGTCGACACCGCGAAGGACGCGGGTCTCGGTCACACCGCTTCCTGGCGGGACACCCTCGGTCCCACCCGCGAGGACTTCGAGCGTGGCCTCCTCGCGGTCGGCCGCGTCAAAGAGGACGAGCTGGCGGTCGGAACACTGCGGCACGACGAGCAGGCCGGCACCATCGAACGCTGGGACTCGCTGACCTGGGAGACGGTGAACACCCGCGGCGCCAAGCAGGTCGCCGAATGGGGCGAACTGCTCTCGCTGCGGGACACGACGCACGCGCTCATCACCGCTCAGCGCGACGGCAACACCAGCACCAATGAACGCCAAGCCCTGCGGGAGATCCTGGGTGAGCAGTACGACGCCTACGTCGCCCGCTACGGCCCGATCAACCGCTTCACCATGACCGTGCCCAAGGACCTCACCGAAGCGCAGCACGACAAGGCTCTCGACAAGCTCATCGAGACCTGGCGCAAGGACGAAGGCGTCGCCGGCGACCCCTACGCCGGGGAGATTCCCGAGGACGTCTACGACCGACTCTCCGACGACGCATGGATCAACCCCAAGTCACCGACGAAGCTCCAGAACCACCTCGGCAGGGCTCTGCGCACCGATCCCACGTTCGCTCAGGTTCTCGCGTTGGAGCACTTCGACGACGAGACCAGGACCGCCCGCAAGGCGGCGATCTTCCACACCGACGTGTTGCACTCCCGCGAGCTCCGTACGCACGCCGACACCGTCGACGAAGCGATGGCCATCAGCCTCGACGAACAGGCCCGCCTGGACGTCGGCCGCATCGCCGAACTGCTCGGCACGACCACCGAGCTGGCCGAGACCGCGATGGAGGGCCGCGCGTTCCGCACCCTCAGCGACCCGACGCGGTGGGTGTCGGCGTCGAGCTACCTCTCCGGCAACGTGCGCCGCAAGCTTGCCGACGCCGAGGAGCTGGCCGCGTTGGACCCGCGTTACCAGGCCAACGCCGACGCGCTGACCGCGGTGATCCCGCCGCGCAAGACCGACGTCGACGTCTCCCTCGGTGCCCCGTGGGTGCCGATCGAGGTCTACACCCGGTTCGTCCGGGAGACCTTCGAGGTGCCCGACGACGTGAGGGTCACCATCGAACGCGCGTCGGGACGGTGGTCGCTGTCCGTCGGCAGCTACGAGGGAATGCGCGCTCAGAACCTCAAATGGGCGCAGGTACCCAAGAAAGGGCAGTGGTCGACCAGCTTCAACTTCGAGCACCGCCCCGCCGAAGACCGCGGCATCAGCAACGCCGGTATGCGCGCCGGCGACTACGACTGGCCTGAACTGCTGACCGATCTGCTCAACAGCGATCCCATCGAGATCGCCAGCTCCACGGAGTTCAAGGAATCCGCCGGCGCACCGGCGGTCCACGACGCGGCGACCCGCGCCGCGCAGTCGAAGGCCCGGCGAGTGTCGCAGGAGTTCGGGCAGTGGGCGTTGCACGCGGACGAGGAACGCCGCGAGCTGCTGCTCGACATCTACAACGACAAGTTCAACTCCCTCGTCGCACCCGTCCACTCGGGTGAGCACATGAGCTTCCCCGGCCTCGGGGAGAAGTACGCGCCGTATCCGTACCAGCGCAACGCCGCCGCCCGGATCGTCTCCGAGCCGACGGTGCTGCTCGATCACGTCGTCGGGGCCGGTAAGACCGGCACGATCCTGATGGGGGCGATGGAGCTCAAGCGCCTCGGGTTGGCCGACAAGCCGTGGGTCGTGGTGCCCAACCACATCATCGACCAGGTCGTCCGCGAGGCCGGCCAGTGGTATCCCGGTGCGCGGATCCTCTCCGGGTCCGCGGCGACCGACGCCGACGGGCGCCGGTTGCTCGTCGCGCAATCCGCGTCGCAGGACTGGGACATCGTCATCGTGCCCCGCTCGGCGTTCTCCTCGATCGGTGTCGATCCCGGCACGAAGGCCGAGTACATGCGCGCCCAGGTCGAGTCGCTGAGCGCGGAGCTCGTCGACGCCGACAACGACCTCACCATCAAGCGACTCGAAGCGATGAAGGCCAAGCTCGAGGAAAAACTGAACACGGCGCTCGAACAGGCCGGGAAGGACCGCGGGCTGACCTTCGAGGCGTCGGGGTGCGACTACCTGTTCATCGACGAGGCCCACGAGTTCAAGAACCTCGCCCGCGCCTCCGGGGTGACCGAGCTGGCCAACGAAGGGTCGCACCGGGCCACCGACATGGACCTCAAACTCAACTACCTGCGGGCGATGCGGCGCGAGGAAGCGATCACCAAGGGCATCCCACCCGAGGAGTACACCGAGCGCGTGGCCACCTTCGCCACCGGAACCCCGGTCGCCAACTCACTCGCCGAGCTGTGGGTGATGCAGCACTACCTACGCCCGGACCTGCTCGACGACGCCGGCGTCGGGCAGATCAACGACTGGGGGTCGACATTCACCGACACCGTCGAGCGCGTCGAACTGAACTCCTCCGGATCGCGGCTGCGAGCCGTCACCCGGGTCGGTGAGTTCACCAACGTCGGTGACCTCATCGGCATGACCAGCGTCTACACCGACGCCGTGACACGCGATCAGGTGCCGGCGAACCTGCCGGTCAAAGACGGCGGCCGCAACACCGACGTCACGTTCACCCCCGCCCTGGAGGTGCAGGACTTCATCGCCGACCTCGGCTACCGCGCCGACAACGCCGACGCCAAGCGGCCCGACATCGACAACTCCCTCAAGGTCGCCAACGACGGCCGCAACGCCACCCTCGACCCCAGGGTGGCGCACCTCGACGCCGCTCCCCCGGCCAACTCACGGGCACACATCGTCGCCGAGCGGATTCTCTCCGTGCACAACGACACCCGCGAGAACACCTACCTCGACTCCAGCGGAGAACCACACCCGACACCGGGGGCGTTGCAGATCGTGTTCTGCGACCGCTCCACCCCGAAAACCGACGGTTCATGGTCGATCTACGACGGCATCCGCGAGGAGCTGATCGCCCGCGGGATGGACCCAGCGAGCATCGCCTACGTCCACGACTACCCGAAGCCGTCGGAGAAGGCGCGGCTGTTCGAGATGTGCCGCACCGGTCGGGTGTCGGTGGTGTTCGGGTCCACCGAGAAGATGGGCACCGGCACCAACATTCAGGACCGCGCCGTCGCGCTGCACCACGTCGACGTGCCGTGGCGACCGGCGGACCTGGAACAGCGTGAGGGCCGAATCATCCGGCAGGGCAACCAGAACGCACACGTGAAGGTGTTCAACTACGTCGCGGAGAAGACGTTCGACACCGTCATGTGGCAAACGGTGCACCGCAAGGCGCACTTCATCGAACAGCTCAAGAAGGCCGACCGCACGATGCGCCGGGTGGTCGACCTCGACTCGGACTCTCTCGCGGAGAACTCGGCGATGACGAAAGCCCTCGCCACGGGCGATGATCGGTACATCCGGCAGATCGAACTGGACTCGCAACTCCAGGAACTCCAGTCCGAGGCCGACTCGCACTTCGCCGAGCAACGCTCCATCGAACGTGACCGCGACCTGTTGCGCCGGGAGGTCCCGCGAGCACGCGAGCGCATCGCCATGCTGGGAGAAGCGGCACCGAAACTGCGAGCACGGCGCGAGGCCGAACAGTGGCCCGGCATCACCGTGCGCGGCAGGTTCTACGGACAGCGAAACGAGGCGGCCGTCGCGATGGTGACGGCGATGCAAGCCACGCACGTATCGCTCAAGGGAGAGGGACTGACGAAGTCGGTCATCGTGGCAGAGATGAGCGGGTTCCCCATCGAGGCCCGGCGCCCCGCGCAGGACAACTCGCTGTACCTCTCGTTCTCCGCGCTCGGGTCGTCCATGAAGTCCATCGACGCCGCGGCGCTATATGCGCGCATCGGGGACAGCGACCGCAGCCAACACGCGCTCGGCCTGCTCACCCGCGTGGAGAACATGGCCCACACCGTCGACACCGACCTGGCGAAATCCCAGCGCGATCTCGACCGTGACGCCCACCGCCTCGACACCCTGGAGCTGACGGAACTCTCCGACTTCCCCAAAGCCCGCCAGCTCAAGGACCTCTCAGACGAAGTGTCGCGCATACGGCGCGAGATCAAGGAGTCTGAGTCCAGTCCTGAAGCCATTGCCCGCAACGAGGCCCGCGCAGAGCGAGCCGCAGCGAAGGGACGAGAGGAAGGCTGGTCACTGATGCTCAACCCCACCCCGGCGCTCGTCGAAGAACTCGGCATGGAGACCGCGGACGACGTCCGCGCCATGATGCGACAAGCCGAACTCGACGCCGAGGTGCGGGCCGGCACGCAATCGAACGCGCCTGGCACCGACGTTGCAGACCCGGGCCGCCCTCGCCGGGGACTGTCGGATCCACCGGAGTACCGCGGCCCGGACACGGGACGTACCGAGAACGGTTGGCGAAGCCCGCCGGACCCTAACGAGCCCGGCCGCGATACCGGGCCGGAGGTGGAGTGAACAGTTCGGCACACTCGTGAGTATCCGAGAACTCGTGATCTGGTGCTTCGAGGATAAATCCCGTTTGTCATGGTGTCCGTGCGCGAATCCGGGAGACTCGTTATGATGCCCCTCCGACGAACAGGTGGGCGATAGTCATGGAGATGTCCCGAAGGAATGCGTTTAAGTACACCGGGGCAGTTGCACTCGGTGCCGGAGTGGCGGTGCCCGTGGCGACCGGATGCGCCGCTATCGCCGCACCCAGCGGTTCAGCTGCCCTTACCTTCGGGTTGGACTGGGTCTCGAGTCTGTCGAGTTCCATCATGGCAACCCTGATTACCGAGAACGGTGGAGCCTGGGACGACGGACTCAAGGGCCAATGGGAATCATGGACGGGCGGCGCGACTGACGCTTACCGGGAGCAGATTGACCAAGGGTGGGGTTATGCCGCTGGAGCGATGTTCGGTGCTGCACTACCACCTGCCGCCATGTTTTCTTGCAGAAGAGTCTCGGGGGTGACCGATCCGAAGACCGACCGACTAATAGTTCTCGTCGACGGAGGAGCACAGCGGGTGGTCTTCGACGCTTGGGCATGGCAAGGGTTGTCGATGTTTGCAAACGATCTCACAGCAGGACGCACCGGTGACGATCTTGCCGCATACCGCACTCTGTGCAGTGCCGCCCTGACTCCGTCGGGAGTAGCGCCAGAGGACAATTCGTCACCGTCGGGTCGGACTCAGCTTCTTTCCTATCAAGCACGAAGCGGTCAAGTGGAATTGCTTCGATCAACTGATGCAGACGGCAATACGGAAGTTCAAGTAACCACCTTCGGTATACCCACAGGTAACGACGGACCAACAGTGAGGTCTTTCGTTCTGCCGAAAGAAACAGCTCCCGAACTTTGATTTCTCCGGGGCGCTCAGACGTCGCAACAGAGCTCACGCCGGACTACAGCCCGTGATCGTTGTCGTATCGGCGTTCGTTCGAGTCAGCCTCGTGCTGCGGGCGTGAGCGGCCGTCATGTGTGGGAGTGTGACTGCGGCCGGTGGTGGGTGCGTCCGCGAGCAGACGTCCGACGGAACGTTCCGCGCCTTGTCGAGCCGCCTCGGCTGTGGCGGTGCGATTCTCGGTGTCAGTGACGCCGTCGATCATTGACGCTTCCGCTGCGCGGGTCGTGGCGTTGACGGCACGGAGGCGCTGCTCGGCGTCGTGACGCTCCGTCGCGAGCGTCATGGCACGTAGTCGGCGGCGTTGTTCGGTAGTGGCCTTGTCGAAGACGGCAGCGGCAGTGAGGTCCGCGGCGCGGCGCTGCGGATCGGTGGCGCGGGCGGTGATCGCCGCCCACTCGTTCGTCTCGGCCCGCACCCTGCCGGCCGCGTCGGCGGCGGCGCGCGTCGTGTCGCGGACCTGGCGGGCGAGGCGGTCGACGCGTGTCCGGGCGTCCTCGACGGCGGGTTCGGGTGTCTTGCGATCGCGTCGCTTGGCCCCGGCCAACCGGTCGGACAGCGTGGCGTGTTCGGTGCGCGCTGCATCGTGGTCTGCGGTGATGCGGCGCAGCTCGGCGTCGAGTTCGCGGGCGTCAGCGATGGCCGCGGCCTGCTCGACGAGGTGGGCGTGGAGCTTCTCGGTGTCCGCGACGACGGTGGGCTCGAATCGTCCGCGACCGGCACGGTCGACGAACGTAGCGAGATCTGCGTCCGGAACGAGGCGGATCGGATCCTGTTCCATCCGCGCGAGCAGCTCGGCGTCGGCCGCCGACAGGGCAACCTCCGGCTCGGCCTCTGCCGCTTCCTCGACTGCGGGCGCTGCCGACTGCACGGTCTCGGGGAGCGTGACGTCCTCTCCTGCCACGTCCAGTGGAGGTTCAGCGTCCACGACGGGCACCTGAGTGGGTGCCTCCATCGCCTCACGCCGAGCAGCGGCCTCAGCACGCCACAGCGCCGACTCGATGCGCCCGGCCTCGGCCTTGAAGTCGGCGAGGATACCGGCGTCGATGTCATCCGCGGCGCCGCGGGCGGCGATGTTGGTCACCGCTCCCCCGTCAGCAGCCGCCACGCGCTCGTACTCGGTGGCGGCGACCTCGGCGCGGGCACGCGCGACGGCTGCGGCGTCGTCGGCGTATCCGGCGCGCCAGATCTCCCAGTCCAGGGTGCGTTGGGCGAGCAGTCGGGCGTCGTCGTCGCCGGCGGCCGCGACGGCTGCGGCGACGTCGCCGCGGACGGCGGTGTCGATATGGTGCCAGAGCGCTTCGGCCTCGAACGCGGCGTCCGTCCAGTCCTTGCGGGCCTTGAGCATCGCCACCCGCGCCGGCTTCTGCCGGTCGGCCCGTTCCCGTATCTCGATCACCTGCGGTGCGCTGTGCGCCATCGCGGGGCTGGTTCCGTCGGCGATCGCCGCACGCAGCGCCCGGTGCTTGGCGGTGGCCTCGTCGAGGTCTGCGCGAAGGAGCCGGATGCGTTCGTCGCGGGTGACCGTCGGATACGGCAGGGCGACTCTGGCGTCGTCGAGCATCGCGTCGAACGGGTCCACTACGGCGGGGTCGTGCTCGACCTCGACGTTGAACTCCGTATCGAGCGGGGCGGCGTTCGGCTCGGCGACGGGTTCGGTGTCGTAGCCGTCGTACTCCGGCGGCGGTGCGTCGTCGTATTCGCTCGGTGCGTCCAGGGCGTCGAGGGAGGCGAGGTAGTCTGCGTACATCCCGTCGGGGATCGACGGGGACGCGTCGTCGACCGGCCCTGCGGCGTTGACGGCTGCGGGGAGCGTGCCGGGATCGGCGAACTCGGGCGGCAGGACGTCGCTCGCGGTGTCGCCGATCGCCTCGTCGACGGGTGCGAGGGCTTCCTCGTCCTCGACGGACAGCGGTTCGACATCGGGGCCGATGTAGGTGCGGGCGAGGTGGTTCTCGCGCACCAGCATCTCGGCGCGCCAGGTGAGCGCCTGGGCAAGCTCGTGCGCGGGGATGGTCAGTCCGTGATCGACCGGGTCGATGCCGCCGTGCAGGAACTCGTAGGCGGTGCCGAGCAGTTGGCCGGGCGTCCACATGCTCGGGTCGGCGGCGTCGACGGTTGCCACCAACGCCGGCCAGGACGGGTCGGACATGACGCGCACAGCGGCATTCATGCCGACCAGTTCGGTCAGCACCGGTGCCCACGACGGGTCAAGGTCGGAGCCGGTGCCGTCCGCCTCGAGCGCGGCCACCGACAGCTCGCTCGACAGACGCCACCACAGGGCGGCAGCGGGAAGCTCGTCCGGCAGCGGTGCCTGGCCGAGCGAGTCCCGCACCAGGGCGTGCACGTCGATGCCGGCACGGGCAGCAGCGGACAGGCGGTCGGCGAGGACCGGGAAGTACGGGTCGCGGGCGATGTGATGGTCGAGCTCGTCGACGAACGGTCGCCACCGACCGACGGCGTCGTTGCCGGACCCGATGACCTTCGTGGCTCGTCGATCGAGCGTGCGCTGGGCCTCGAGGGACGCAGCGGCGTACTGCGCGGGTCCGGTGGGTCGACGATCGGCGGGGTCGACGTCGTGGGCGGCGCGGAATACCGCGAGGTCGGTCAGCAGCGCAGTGTCGGTGTCGGCGCCGAGGAACGCGCGCGCCCACACCGGGGCGGTCGTCGGTGTCCACGTCCGGACGTCGGCTGCGAGGGCGTCGCGGTGCGCGGTGACCGACTGCTCGCGGGCGTCGAGGTATGCGCCCCACTCGGGCTTGTCGCGGAGCACCTTCGGCACAGACGGCAGCCACGGCAGCGGCCCGACGCCGGCGGAGTGCTGCCCCTTGGGGTCGAGTCGGAAGTCGAGGACCGCCGCCTTGTCGAGTGCGGAACCGAGTTCCTTGGACCGCACTGCGGTGCGCAGCGCCCGAACCGGGTCGCGGCCGCTCGCCCCGATGACGGCCAGGTGCCCTCGCAGCGTCGGCCATGCGGCCTCGTCGGTCAGACCGGGCACTTCCTCCTCGGCGGCGACGTCGACCGCGGCCATCACCTCGGCGCCGAAGTGCGCCTCTGCGCCGGCGGCGACGGAGTGGTCGTAGGCGCGTGCGGCGGGTGAGAGGTTCAGGTGCGGGTCGTTCGCGCCCGCCAACGTTGAGTGCGCCGACACCTGCGCACCATCGCGGCGGAGAATCGTGCGGAGGTCGTCGACCGCGGTCGGTGGGAGCAGCCCGCGTTCGGTCATCGCGGTGTGTAGATCACCCTCCGAGGCCGTTGCCAGGTATAGGTGGTTCTCCTGACGGCCGCGGGTGAGTGCGACGTAGGCGAGCTGACGCGTCTCGTCTCCGGTGGCGACGACGTGGCAGGTGTCCGCGGTCGAGCCCTGCGCGGAGTGCACCGTTCCGGCGTAGCCGAGTTCGGTCGCGCTCTGCACGTAGTCGGCGTCGAGGGTGACGGTGCGACCGAGTTCGAGGTGCCGCACGAGCAGTGCGCCGTCGACGGTGACGTCCTCGACGATCCAGCGGTCGCCGTTGCGAACCCAGTCGGTCTGCGAGAGAGGGTTGCGTCGGTCGTTGGATCGGGTGCGGACGGTGTCACCGATGCTGGCGAACAGACCGTCGGCAAGGGGCGCTTCCCGGCCGACAGAGGTGTCGGATGCGTCTAGTCGGTCGGTGCGGGCGCGGGTGTTCAGCTCGGCGACGAGTTCACGGGTCGGGGCGAGCATGATCGAGTCCTTGCCGGCATCCCGGTCTGCGGTCCACGCGGTGTAGGCGTCGTCGGTAGCGGCGCGGATGGAGCCGACGTGGACGCGGCCGTGGTCGATGTAGAAGCCGAGCGCGGCGTCGTCGCCGTCGCGCAGTGCGAGCGATGCGGCACCTTCGGCGCTGTCGCGGAAACGCACCACCTGGGACAGCGACAGTGCGCCGACGCGGTCGTGAATGTCGCGCAGCACACCGCCGGATGCGACGGACGCGAGCTGCTGGTCGTCGCCGATCAACCGGACCGTCGCGCCGCGGTCGGCGAGGGCGGACACCGCCTCGTCCAAGTCGAGGGTGCCGGTCATGCCGGCCTCGTCGACGATGACCAGAGTGTTGTCCCCGATCGCGGAGTACCAGGCGGGCACCGTCACCGGTCGGACGTCGCGGAGGCGTCGTGTGATGTCGACGAACTTCGCCAACGTGTCCGTCGTCGTCGAGATGTCCTGACGCAGCACGGCGGCGGCCGCGGCCGTCGGCGCAAATCCGACGACACGGCCACCGGCGTTCTGCCACGACCGCGTCAGCGCGCTCATCGCAGTTGTCTTGCCCGTGCCGGCGGGAGCGAGCGCGAGCTGCAACTTCGCACCCGAGGTGGCCATCGCCCGCACCAGCGAGCGTTGTCCGGCGTTGAGGTCGCGGCCGTTGGCCGTGGACTCGAGCAACGCCATCTCCACATGCTCGTCGTCCACGGCGACACCGTCGTTGCGCTGTGCGAGGGCGACGATGCGCGCCTCGGCGTCGAGCACGGCGGCGGTGGTCATCAACTGCGACTCGTGCCGGGTGTGGACGTCGAGTCCGTCGCGTCGTCGCATCGCCTGCGGTGCGATCTCGGCCGCCGGATCCACGTCTGCGGCACCGGAGAGGTCGATCGAGGTTCCTTCCGCGCACGCGGCGTCCGTGATCGCTTCGACCAGTGCGTCGATGCGCTCGGTCGGCGGGTTGTAGGTGCGCACCTGCCGCACCGCTTCGGCGCGGATGTTGTGTCGCAGGAAGCGTGAACGGGCACGCGAGACCGTGGCCACGACGTCGTCGGCGACACTGCCGACCCACGGCGCATCGAAGTCCGTAGACGGTGCGCCCGCGGCGCGTCCGGTGATGGAGGAGACCAGCTCGGACAGCGCCTCCTCCGAGCCGAGTATCTCCACCGCTTCGCCGCGCCACCCGCCGCGCTGCTCGGCGTGACTGACCGGTTCGTGCTTCGCCGCGCGCGTCTCCAACGTCGCCTGCTGCGCGAGGGAGATCGCTTCGATGGCGGACGGTTCGCGTCCGTGATCGGCTTGGAAGGTACAGGCCAGCTCGGCGGTGCGCGTCTTGATCGCTGCGCTGCGCGAGGACCAGCGCTCGGCCAGCCGGTCGTCCATGCCGTCTATCTCGCGCACGGGTCGCTTCAACCGATCCGCCGACGGGCGCTCAGTAAACCGCACACCGATTCGTTCGCGCATTTGCGCTTCCAGGACGGTGTTGTAGACCTCGGAGGCGGGGACGTTGTTTCGGTAGAGCGCGGCCCCGTCGAGCGCCAACCACTTCGTCGTCCCGTCGGGCAACGTGGTGGCGACTTTGTTGCTGATCGCGACGTGCGTGTGCAGGTTCGGATCCCCGGCGCGCGAGTCGCGGTGGGTGAACTGCGCGGCGATCAGACCGTTGCCATCGACCTGCGCGATTCCCCCGGTTCCGACGCGGGTGAAGCAGGCGTGCTTCTCCAGGTACTGCACGGCGGCCGCAATCGCGTTCTCGTGCGCCGCTTCGATCTGCTGCGAGACTTCACGCGGTGCGACCGCCCAGAGTGCGGACACACTTTTCACCGGCGTGAACGTCAGGTCGAAGCCGGCGACAGCCGTGGTCTTCTGGCGGCCGATCTTCGCCACCCACCCCGAAAGTTCCCGCTCGTCGGCCGGCGGTCGCCCGAACTCCTTGGTGAACATCCTCGTGCCGACGTCGGTGCGCAGACGCGCACGCTCGGCCGTCTCGATCGGCGCGTTCCACTTCTCGCCGCGAACAAGGTTGTGCTCGACGAACGCCTCCGCGCACGCCACCCGGTACGCGGTGGCGCCGGAGTCGATCTTGAACGCTCGACCCAACCGGGCGGCGCGCGCCGCGTCGGCCTGCGAGGCGCCCCGGGCGATCGCGATCTCGAACATCACGTCGGCGTTCGGGTGCAGCCCTTCGCCGAACAGCGCCTTCATCTGCGCCTCGGAAATCTGCTGCCCCTCGGCGACCGAGCCCAGCTCGGCCAAGCCCGCCCCGGCCCAGCGGCCCGGAGACTCGCCTTTCTCGGAGTAGTAATCGGCCAGCGATGTGGCTCCACGTTCTGTGGAATCAGCAGCAGCGACCTGCCGGGTCAAGTACTCGTACCCGTCCCCGGCGGTCAGCTTGTGCAGACCCATCACAATCGCGGACCCTACCAGCGAAAGCAGCGTTTACGGCCTTAGTGCATGAGGTGTGGGGGATTTACATAGGCGGGGTCGGACATCTGTCTAAATCGACGCGCTTGAAAAGCGAATTCAATGCGTCAGATGGCGGATTCGCTATGCGGGTGAGGTCGCGTCGGTCGGCGCACAAGCTAGGTTTGCCGACATGTCGTCCACCTCATCTCGAGTCGCCGCGCGCGCCCGTGCACGCGAGGCGGGACGCAAAGTCCTCGCCTCCCGCGCCGAGCGCGACAGGGCGAACATGGACTCGCTCACCGAGTTCCTCACCGCAGCAGAGGAAGTCGAGGCTGCCCGCCGCCGCCAGGCCGGCGCCCTCTCCGCAATCCGCAAACGGGAGGGAACGCTCACCGCGGCCGCTGCGCTGGCCGGCCTCACACTCGGCGAAGCGCGCACGCTGCTCGCCATGTTCGCCGCGCCGGGTCCGGCGCAAAAAGACGATGCCTCACTGTCGACGACCACGAATCCTGTCCCACACTCCGCCGATGTCCCCGACTCATCCGAGTCGGCGGTCTAGCACCACTGCAGGTGCTTTCGTTGCCGATGGGCACCAATTTCTGGACATGGTCAGCGAGACACCCAGGCGTCGAGCAGGCGACTTCCTGCTTGATGGCAATCTCGCGGAGCGTCGAATCTAGTGCGCTGTCGTACCGCTGCGGTAGACAGCGGATCACGACACGTGCGCCGCACCTTGTGGTGCACTCCCCGACCGGGAGGACTCACCATGCTCACACCACTCGCCCTGGCTGGCGTCGGACTGCTCATCCTCGGGATCAAGTACGTCGCCGAACATCGCACCGGGCCGCTCGCATGGGTCGCCGGTGCGATCATCTGGCTCGGCACCATCGCCGTCGTCGGTGCCGTCATCGCCGCGCTCGTCGCGGGGGCCGCTGTGTTCGCGCTCATCGCTGTGGTGTTCGCGTTCATGATCCCTCTGGCATTGCTGGGCGGGTCCGTCGGCAACGGCAGCCGAGGGGTCTACCCGCGCCGCTACTACTGACCCGGCGGACATGTGCGCGGCGCGGCCGTGCACATGTTGGGGTCATGATCTAGAGTCGTCCGTGTTCGACCGTCGATGAGGGTCACGGTCGAGCGTCCATCACCACCGGCACCACCGCCGCACGGCAGCTCCACCAGTCGTGTGTGTTCGGTTGCGTGTGCCGGTCGACGCTCCCATCTCGAAAGGCCCTCATGTCTGCCATCACCTCGCTCGACAAGTCCGCTGTCCTCGCTCGCGCTCGCGAGGCGATCGACACCCGCACTCGGTTCGTCGAGACGCTGTTCGACGCCGCCACCGAGGCCGCCGCCGCGCACTCCGCGGTCGCCGACGCACGCGACGCCGCCGCGACCGCGGACACCGCATTCGAAATGGCGTACCGCGACGCGATCGCCGCCGGATGGACCGCCGCTGAGCTCAAGGCCGCCGGCCTCCCCACCCCGGCCGCACCACGCCGGTCCGGTCGCCGCAGCACCCCCCGGCGCAGCAAGGCAACAACCCCCACGACACCGACGGTGTCGTCACCGGTCGACACCGCACCGAGCGACGGCGCGGCCGTCGACGAGCAGGCGACCGCATGACCGGCGCGACCACGGCGGTCGAAGCGACGGTGTGGCGGCGCACCCCTGCGGGGGAACCCGGCCGCACACCGTTGGCGCACGGGGTGTTCGTCGACGACGTCGGCGCGCACGAGTTCATCCGCCACCAGGTGCAGACGCTCCCCGACCGTGGAGTCGACGACGTGATGATCCAACTCGTCACCGTCGACGGCAACGGTCCGGCACGGCCGACGCGCAACATCGTCGGGTCCACCGAATCGGTCCTCGCGGATCCCGACCACCCCGACCAGGCGGCGCACGCGATCTCCTCCGTCCTCACCCGCATCGCGCAGACTCGCAGCGTGGACGTCGCCGCGGTGCTGGAGCACGCGGCCGCGTCGGCGGCGGCGAACGTGGGCGGCACCGACACCTTGCTGGCGGCGTCGCCGCCGTCCGAGTCGGCGCAGCACGTCGCCGCACTGGCGGCGTTCGGGACCGACCCGCAATTGCCATTAGCGAAGCGGACGGCGCCGGTGGTGCTCTACCTCGAGACCCGCGACCAACAACTCTCCGACTACGGGATCCAGGAACTGTGGCACCGGGACCGGACGAGCATCCGGGCGGCGATGCGGCCGGCCGACCTACCGTCCTCGGCGGTGACCGAGCTCGGTGCCGAGCTTGTCGCCGTCGACCGGCTCTACGCCGCGGACACCGACGCCTACCTCGCCGCGTGGACCGCGGCGGCGAGGGAGAAGGCGCGGCGGATGGGCCTGCGGGAGTCGGTGCCGGTGGCGGTGTCGACGGAGGAGACGGAGTTCTTCGACGACGGGGATCTCGAACCGATCTACGACCACGCGTTCGCGCTCGCCCCGTTGCTCGGGTGCGGGTACGTCCCCGACACGTTCCCGCACCGGTCGCCGGACGGCGGTGTCGACGTCGAGGCGTTCATCACCGCCGAGCATGCCGCCCGCCGCGGCTACCGCGACCGCGCACGCGGACACACCGACGCCAACGAACAGGTGGCGTCGTGACCCGCCGTCGCCGTGTCGGCGGGGTAGTGGC